>CALCDN010000075.1 GCA_937900755.1 uncultured Acetobacter sp.
CCACCGAGATCTACACAAGGAGTTTCGTCGGCAGCGTCAGATGTGTATAAGAGACTGGGGGCGATGCGGTGGGGCTTTTGGGCGAGGATCGTGGTCAGGAGTTTACTCTGGACCAACTGGAAGAAAATGTCGCCTATGACCCATCTCGCCGGGTGAATTACCGCACACTGGTCGCGGAAATGCGGGGCGAGCATGAAGCCGCCAAACGCGCGGCGAGTGAGTCTTTGGTCGATGTTCAACAAGCGCCAGCGGCCTTGGTCGCGATTGCGACAAAAGGTGGCGGGCGCATTAACCAGCATTTTGGCCATGCCACGGAATTCCAGATCTATGAGATCTCGGCTCGGGGCATAAAATTTGTTGGACACCGCAAGACAGAACAATACTGCGAAGGCGGCTGGGGCGAGGATGCAACCCTGGATGGCGTGATCGCTACCCTTGAGGGGGTCAGTGCTGTTCTGTGCGGAAAAATTGGTGACTGCCCCAAGGAGTCTCTGGCTGCGGCGGGCATTGTTGCAACGGATGACTATGCCCTTGAATGGATCGAGGAGGGGATAGGCCATTGGTATGAACAGGTGAACGGACAACAGGAACAACGTCAGATCGCCTGATCCACTCTATATTTTTATGAAAGGTTGAAGTCATGGCTTACAAAATTGTTACGTCTCAGTGCACTGTCTGTGGTGCTTGCGAGTTCGAATGTCCCAATGCGGCGATTTCTTTGAAGAATGACCTGTACGTTATCAATGCCAAAAAATGCACCGAGTGCGAGGGGCAGTTTGATGTGCCGCAGTGCGCGGCGGTCTGTCCGGTGCCCAAAACCTGCATCCCGGCCTGAGGACCTGAAGAACCGTGCCAGATCATGCCGCCGGAGACGATCAGACCAGGGATATTTCCGCCTGGGAGACGGCCGAGCCGCATGACTGGCTCGGCCACAAACTGCAATGTCAGGGTTGTCGGCATGAGGAACTGCACCGTGATGGTCGGTGCAGGCGTGGTCGTGTGTGCGTGCGGGATGCGCGCGCGCGCAGGATAGAACGCTTTTTTCGGGAAAATCCATCAGGTGCCAATGAGTATCTGGATCATCCCTATTTTGAAGTTCGGACGTTGGCCGTGCGGTTTGCGTCCATATTCCGGCTGCCAGCACTGATAGATGATCCAGACGCCGAGGTAAGGGCGGGTGTTGCATTACGCCTGCCCACCTCGCGGATTGAGGTGCTGGCGCAGGACCCGGACCGGCGGGTGCGTATTGCGGTGGCCAGTCGCCTGAGCGGGAAAGCATTGATGAACATGCTTTCTGATGACGACTGGTTTGTACGCCTTATTGTGGTGCGGCGCCTGTCGGCGGATTGCCTCGTCGGGGCACTGCACGACCCCGAACCGGATGTACGCCGCTGGGTGGCGCGGGGGATCAACCCGAAATATTTGTCAGCTCTTGCCGCAGACCCGGAGCCCACGGTGCGCCAGATTGTGGCAACGCGCGCGCAGGACGGACTTTTGCTCCAGCTTGCGCGGGATAGCGACATCCGGGTCCGGTTTACGTCAATCGAGAGACTGCCATATCCGATGCTCGCAAAACTTGAGCGCGATGATGAACAAATCATTCGTGATCTGGTTGCGCGACGTCTTGCAGAGGAACAGCAGGACAGCAGTTCAGGAGGGGAAGATCATGGGATTGGGACGTGAGGAAGAAGTAGAAACACGCGGCAAGCCTGTTTTTATGCCGGGCACCAAGGTCAGGGCCACGCGGTATGTCAAAAATGACGGAACGTTTGCAGGTCGTGAAATTGGAGAAATGCTCGTCCACAAAGGCGATATTGGTTACGTGCGCGATATCGGCGTTTTTTTGCAGCGGTACTATATTTACGCGGTTGAGTTTGTAGAACGCGGCACCATTGTTGGCATGCGGGCCCGTGAGCTTCATGCGGAAATTGAAAATAGGAGTGGGCCATGAAGGTGATGCTACGTCGGAATGACCGGGGTCTGTCGGTTTATGTACCGAAAAAAGATCTCGAACAGCTTGTGGTTGAACAGGAAAAGGAAACGCTCTGGGGCGGCTGGGTCCGGCTCAAGAACGGTTGGGTACTCGCACTCCCCGTCATGGAAAGCGACACAAAGCTGCCAATAACGGTGAATGCGCGCCGTATTGGCGAGGAGGACGGCGAATGATCAGCTGGGACCACCTATTCGCGCGCATCAGTGCCGGGCATCTGGTGCCTTATCTGGGTCCGGGCATGACGGCAATGGCCCTGGACCTGCAAAAGCAGTCCACCCAAAGAGCGGGGCAGAACGAGGAAGCGGAGAGCACCATACCGGCCAGCACACAGGAGCTGGCAGATTTTTTTGGTCGCCACGTGGCTCTGCCCAAACGGGCTCGTGGTAATCCGTGGGCTTCCGCGCAGTATATTGAAAGCAAACGCCACCGCCAGACGCTGGACGGCCTGATGGATCGGGCGTTTGCCATGCCTGTTGCGCCATCACCGTTGCATTTCAGCCTCGCGGCCAGTGCGCCATCCATGATTGTTGACACATGGTACGACGGGATCATGCGTGTGGCGCTGGATTGTGTGGCGGGCAAGCGTTGGGGGGAGGTCCAGGGCACGCCAAGAACGGGAGTGCGCGACTTTACCTGGTACCGTGCGTACGATGCCCAGGGTGATGCGGTGGACGTGCAAGATGCCGCAGAGTGGAAGACACTGCTCTACAAGCCGCATGGTTCGGTCTCGCCCGCGCACCATTACCTGGTTGCTGATTCCGATTATGTCGAAGTGCTGACAGAACTCGACATCCAGACGCCGATTCCCGACATTGTGCAACAGCGCCGCACACATGTAGGGTTTTTGTTCCTCGGATGCCGCTTTGATGACCAGATGCTGCGTTCGTATGCCCGCCAGATCATGAAGCGTTCGGCGGGACCGCATTACGCTATTCTGTCCAATGTTGAACTGACACGGAATGAACTCCGTTTTCTGGATGAAATGCAGATTACCCGGCTTGATCTGCCGCTTGTCGGCGCGGACTATGTCAGCAATCTTGCATAGGCCACACAAAATGTCGGTTTGTGTGGCCTTTTTTGTTCCATCATTAAGAATATGCAGCGTGTAAAAGATATTTTGTAAATAATTGGCGCATTACGATCTTCTTTTTTAATTTATTTCAGAATTTTCAGTCCACGCGATCATGGCTTGGCACAGCATTTGCGACAAACAGGATGTGTCGGACGCGTTGTCCGAAACAGGCAGTTCCATCAATACAGGACCGAAATCATGGGTAAGCTTCGTCAGATCGCCTTTTATGGCAAGGGAGGGATCGGAAAATCGACCACTTCCCAGAATACGCTCGCCGCTCTCGTTGAGATGGGGCAGAAGATCCTGATCGTTGGATGTGATCCCAAGGCTGACTCCACACGTCTGATTCTGAACGCCAAGGCACAGGACACGGTTCTCAGCCTTGCCGCAGAAGCGGGTTCCGTGGAGGACCTTGAGCTCGAAGACGTTCTCAAAGTCGGTTACAACGGCATCAAATGCGTTGAATCCGGTGGCCCGGAACCAGGCGTTGGCTGCGCTGGGCGTGGGGTTATCACGTCCATTAACTTCCTGGAAGAAAACGGCGCGTATGACGATGTGGACTACGTCTCCTACGACGTGCTGGGTGACGTGGTTTGCGGCGGGTTCGCCATGCCGATCCGCGAAAACAAGGCGCAGGAAATCTACATTGTCATGTCCGGCGAAATGATGGCGCTGTATGCCGCCAACAACATCGCCAAAGGGATTCTGAAATACGCGCATTCCGGTGGCGTGCGTCTGGGCGGGCTGATCTGCAACGAACGTCAGACGGACCGTGAATATGATCTGGCCGATGCGCTGGCCAAGCGTCTGAACTCCAAGCTCATCCATTTTGTGCCGCGTGCCAACATTGTTCAGCATGCTGAGCTGCGTCGTCAGACGGTGATCGAATACGCTCCCGAAAGCCAGCAGGCAGCGGAATACCGCGAACTGGCACGCAAAATCCATGAAAACTCGGGCCAGGGCACCGTTCCGACCCCGATCACCATGGAAGAACTGGAAGAAATGCTGCTCGAATTCGGTATCATGAAGACCGAAGAACAGCAGCTGGCCGAACTGGCTGCCAAGGAAGCCGCAAAAGCTACCGCAACAGCGTGATCCTGAGCCGGGCGGGTCGGGTTCGTCCCGTGCCCGCCAGGCTTTTCGCTCTCGAAACCCAGGAGAAAGACGATGAGCCTCGATGAAGGGACCATCAACGACCCCACGCTGCCAGAACGCCTGATCGCAGAGGTTCTGGAAGCGTACCCGGACAAATCCCGCAAGCGCCGCCAGAAGCATCTGAGTGTTTCCACAACACCGGACGCCGAGGAAAAAGCTGACGGGGCACTGAGTGAATGTGACGTCAAGTCGAACGTCAAGTCCATTCCCGGTGTCATGACCATTCGTGGCTGCGCTTACGCGGGCTCAAAAGGTGTGGTCTGGGGTCCGATCAAGGACATGGTGCACATCAGCCATGGACCCGTCGGTTGCGGACAATATTCTTGGTCGCAGCGTCGGAACTACTACATTGGCAATACGGGCGTGGATTCATTCGTGACAATGCAGTTCACGTCTGATTTCCAAGAACGTGACATTGTTTTCGGTGGCGACAAGAAGCTTGAAAAGATCATTGACGAAATTGATGAACTTTTCCCGCTCGCCAAAGGTATTTCTATCCAGTCCGAGTGCCCGATCGGCCTGATTGGTGATGATATCGAAGCCGTTTCGCGCAAAAAGAAGAAAGAAACCGGAAAAACCATTGTGCCCGTGCGGTGCGAAGGTTTCCGCGGTGTTTCTCAGTCCCTTGGTCACCACATTGCGAATGACGCCATTCGTGACTGGGTGTTCAACCAGGAAGGTGCTGAAGACAAATTCGAAACCACGGCCTATGACGTCAACGTCATCGGGGATTACAACATCGGTGGTGACGCATGGTCTTCTCGTATTCTTCTTGAAGAAATCGGGCTGCGCGTGGTTGGCAACTGGTCGGGCGATGCAACGCTGGCCGAGATGGAGCGCGCCCCAAAGGCCAAGCTCAATCTTATCCACTGCTACCGCTCCATGAACTACATCTGCCGTTACATGGAAGAAAAGTACAATATTCCCTGGGTGGAATATAACTTCTTCGGTCCGTCCCAGATTGCCGCGTCCCTGCGCAAGATCGCAGCTCTGTTTGACGAGACAATCCAGGCGAACGCAGAGCGGGTCATTGCCAAGTATCAGCCTCTGGTTGACGCAATCCTGGCGAAGTACAAGCCTCGCCTCGAAGGCAAGACGGTCATGCTTTATGTGGGCGGTCTGCGTCCGCGCCACGTGGTCAATGCCTATGACGATCTGGGCATGGTCATTACCGGCACGGGTTACGAATTCGCGCATAGCGATGACTACCAGCGCACCGGCCATTACGTGCGTGAAGGCACCCTGATCTATGATGACGTGACGGGCTACGAACTGGAGCGCTTTATCGAAGGCATGCGTCCTGATCTGGTCGGCTCTGGCATCAAGGAAAAATACCCTGTGCAGAAAATGGGTATTCCGTTCCGTCAGATGCACTCCTGGGATTATTCCGGCCCCTACCATGGTTACGACGGCTTTGCGATTTTCGCGCGTGACATGGACCTGGCCATCAACAACCCGGTCTGGGGGCTGTTCAAGGCGCCCTGGAAAAAAGAAGCGGCCTGAGGCTGTTTCTTACAAATGAACTGAGCAGGCGTGTGGTGCCGTCTGGCGCACCCACGTCCTGAAGAGGAGCAAGGACAATGCCACAGTCCGTTGACAAGATTCTCGACCACGCGCCGCTGTTTCGGGAACCAGAATACAAAGACATGCTCGCCCGTAAGGCCGAGTTCGAGAACATGCCCCCGGTCGAGCAGGTCACCCAGATTGCTGACTGGACAAAAAGCTGGGACTACCGCGAAAAGAACTTCGCGCGTGAGTCACTGAGCGTCAACCCGGCCAAGGCGTGTCAGCCTCTGGGCGCTGTGTTTGTGGCATCCGGTTTTGAGCGCACAATGAGCTTCGTGCATGGCTCGCAAGGTTGCGTGGCCTATTATCGCTCGCATCTGTCACGGCATTTCAAGGAACCGTCCTCGGCTGTGTCCTCTTCCATGACCGAAGATGCCGCCGTTTTTGGTGGCCTCAACAACATGGTTGATGGTCTGGCGAATACCTACAATCTGTATTCGCCCAAGATGATTGCCGTTTCCACCACCTGCATGGCCGAAGTCATCGGCGATGACCTTAATGCCTTTATCGCCACGGCAAAGGAAAAAGAGTCGGTTCCGGCAGACTTCGATGTGCCTTTTGCCCATACACCGGCATTTGTTGGCAGCCATGTGACCGGCTACGACAACATGCTCAAGGGTATTCTGGACCATTTCTGGAAAGGCAAGGAAGCCAAAGCCAATGGTTCCTTGAACATCATTCCGGGGTTTGATGGTTTTGCTGTTGGCAACAACCGCGAACTCAAGCGTATCCTGGATGTGATGGGCGTGGACTACACGATCCTTTCCGACGTGTCTGACCAGTTTGACACACCCTCGGATGGTGAGTTCCGCATGTATGACGGCGGCACGCCGATCGAAGCGACCAAGAATGCGGTCAATGCTTCGGCCACGCTGTCCTTGCAGGAATATTGCACGCCCAAGACGCTGGACTACGCTGCAAGCTTTGGCCAGAAAACAAAATCCCTGCATTACCCGATCGGGGTTGGCGGCACGGATGACCTGCTGAGCAGCATTTCCGAACTGACGGGCAAGCCTGTGCCGGAAGCGCTGGAACTCGAACGTGGCCGTCTTGTGGACGCCATGGCGGATAGCCAGTCCTGGTTGCATGGCAAAACCTATGCAATCTATGGCGACCCCGACTTTGTGTATGGCATGGCGCGCTTTGTTCTGGAAACAGGCGGCGAACCCAAGCATTGCCTTGCAACAAACGGCTCCAAGGCATGGGAAGCCCAGATGCAGGAACTGTTTGACAGCTCCCCGTTCGGGGCTGGCTGCAAGGCATGGGGCGGGCGTGACCTGTGGCACATGCGCTCGCTGCTGGCGACGGAAGAAGTGGATCTGCTGATCGGCAATTCCTACGGCAAGTATCTGGAACGTGACACAAAAACTCCTCTGATCCGGCTGATGTTCCCGATCTTTGATCGTCATCATCATCACCGTTTCCCGGTTTGGGGTTACCAGGGTGGATTGCGTGTTCTGGTGACAATTCTGGACAAAATCTTTGATTGTCTGGACCAGGATACGATGGACCCTGGCGTTACAGACTACTCTTTCGACCTGACGCGTTAAAAACGTCTTTTTACCCTGCCCCGTTCAGTCATGAACGGGGCACCTCTCATAGGAGAATGGGCATGGCGGAGTCCCTGAACGCGAAGATAACCGCGCTCTTTGATGAGCCAGGTTGCGACGCAAACGTCGCCAAAGGTGAGAAGGCGCGTAAAAAAGGTTGCTCCAAGCCGCTCCAGCCCGGAGCCGCTGCGGGTGGGTGCGCCTTTGATGGCGCCAAGATCGCGCTCCAGCCCATAACGGATGTTGTGCATCTGGTGCATGGCCCTCTGGCCTGTGAGGGAAATGGCTGGGACAACCGCCATGCGGCCACGTCCGGGCCAATATTGTACCGTATTGGTGCCACGACTGATATTACCGAAACCGATATTATCATGGGCAATGGTGAGAAGCGGCTTTATCGCGCCATGCGCGAAGTGATTGAGCGCTACGCACCACCTGCCATTATTGTCTATTCAACATGCGTGACGGCCCTGATCGGGGACGACATTGGTGCCGTGTGCCGCCATGCCACCGAAAAATTCGGTATTCCCTGTATCCCGGTTAATGCTCCGGGCTTTGTCGGGTCAAAAAATCTGGGGAACAAGCTGGCGGGGGAGGCTCTGCTCGATCATGTGATCGGGACCATGGAGCCCGAGGTCAGCACGCCAATGGATATCAATATTTTAGGGGAATATAATCTTTCTGGGGAGTTGTGGCAGGTCAAACCCCTGCTGGAACAACTGGGCATACGCCTGAACGCCTGCATTACCGGAGACGCCCGCTACCATGAGGTTGCCTCAGCGCATCGTGCGCGGGTGAACATGATGGTGTGTTCCACGGCCTTGATCAATGTTGCGCGTAAAATGGAAGAGCGATGGGGAATTCCCTATTTTGAAGGCTCTTTTTACGGAATTGGCGATACATCGGACGCCTTGCGCACCCTGGCCAGGCTGCTTGTTGCACAAGGCGCGGGAGCGGACCTGATCGAACGCACCGAAGCCCTGATTGTGGCGGAGGAAAAAAGGGCCTGGGACAGGCTGGAACCTTACCGGGAGCGCCTGGCTGGCAAGCGGGTTCTGCTTTATACCGGCGGGGTCAAGTCCTGGTCGATCGTTTCCGCCCTGCAGGAAATGGGGATGGTGATCGTCAGCACATCCGTTCGGAAATCGACTGATAATGACAAGCAGAAAATCAAGGACCTGATGGGTGGTGATGCCCATATGGTTGATTCCATTCCCCCGCGTGAGATGTACGCCCAATTGCGGCGGGGAGATGCGGATATTCTGCTTTCGGGTGGGCGGACCCAGTTTGTCGCCCTCAAGGCGCGCACGCCGTGGATGGATATCAATCAGGAGCGCCACCATGCGTTTGCCGGGTATGACGGCATGGTGACCTTGGTGCGTGAGCTGGATACCTCCCTGTCCAACCCCGTGTGGGAGGACGTAAGGAGGCTGGCCCCCTGGGAGCAGGAAGACGGTGAAGTGGGATTTGATGACGAGGGCGTGCCAGCCCTTGTTCCAATCGGGTAGGGGAGAAAACAATGGCGACCATTATTCAGCGCCGCAAGGCAGTCTCTCTCAATCCCCTCAAGTCTTCCGCACCGCTGGGTGCGGCGCTTGCCTATCTTGGCATTGAAAAAGGGATCCCCCTTTTCCATGGCGCACAGGGCTGTACGTCCTTTGCGCTGGTTTTGGCGGTCCGCCATTTCAAGGAAGCTATTCCTCTTCAGACAACGGCCATGGATGAAGTCGCCACCGTTCTGGGGGGGGCTCCCAATCTGGAGGAAGCACTCCTGACCCTGGTGCGGCGGATGAAGCCGGGTTTTATCGGCGTTGCGACCACGGCGCTGGTGGAAACACGCGGGGAGGATAGCGAGGGGGACCTGCGCCTGATTCTGGAACGCAACCCGGAACTGGCGGACACAAAGGTGGTTCTGGCTTCGACACCCGATTATGCCGGAGCACTGGAGGAAGGGTGGGCAAGTGCGACCAGCGCAATCATCCGCAGTCTGGTCGAGCCGTGGTCTCCCTCGATCCGTTCCTTCCAGCAGATCAATGTGTTGCCAGGCGTCCACCAGACCCCTGCCGATATTGAAGGCCTGCGCGAGATTATAGAAAGTTTTGGATTTTATCCGGTCATCCTGCCCGATACATCCTACTCACTGGACGGACATATCGCGGACAGCTGGGTGCCCACCTCTTTGGGGGGCACCTCCCTTTCGGAAATCGCGAACATGGCGCGTGCTGTGCATACCATTGCCATTGGCGAACACATGCGCGCCCCAGCGGACACCCTGACAGCCCTGACCGGTGTACCCGCAACGGTCTTTTCCACATTGACCGGGCTTGAACCCTCGGACAGGCTCGTATCGCTCCTGGCCCGGCTTTCGCTCAGGCCTGTACCGGGTCGCCTGCGGCGGCACCGGGCGCAACTGGTGGACGCCATGCTGGACGGCCATTTTCATTTTGGTGGCAAAAAGGTGGCGATCGCGGCTGACCCGGACCTGCTGGTCAGCCTCTCCCAGTTTTTTTCCGGCATGGGGGCATCCATTGTGACCGCCGTTGCCTCCACCGGGAGTAACTGCAACCTCAAGAATATTCCGGTTGAAAATGTGGTTGTGGGCGACCTGATGGACCTGGAGGACGGTGCGGCACAGGCCGGTGCGGAACTCCTGGTCACGCATAGCCACGGCCGGCAGGCGGCAGAACGGCTTGGCGTGCCGTTGATGCGTGTTGGTTTTCCAATTTTTGACCGGCTTGGTGTCTCACACGAGGAAACAGTGGGTTATCGCGGCACACGCTCGTTGATCTTCCGTGTGGCCAACCAGTTTCTGGGTGAAAGTCATGCGCACAGGCCAGAAGATTTTGGCAGTGCCATTCCCGCATCTGCCATCATAACTGAGGAGGGGCGTTATGCCAGCGGTACATTTGCAACTCATTGAAACGGCGCAGAATACAATGCAGGACGACGTACCTCAGGCGTCACCACGCCTGAGGATTGCCATTGCCACGCGGGATATGAAGTCCCTCAACGCACATTTTGGTTCAGCCCAGCGTTTTGCCATCTGGGACGTCACACCAGAGAACGCGCGCTTTGTCGAGGCCGTAGCGTTTGATGATGTTTCGGACGAAAGTGGCGCGCACCAGACCGAGGGGGACGACCGGATCGGCCCCAAGGTGGACGCCCTTGCCGGGTGTAACCTTCTTTTTGTGCTGGCAATTGGCGGCCCTGCGGCGGCCAAGGTCGTGCGGGCGCATATTCACCCGGTCAAACTGCTTAACCCTGAGAGTATAGCCTCGGTCATCGAGCGGGTGCAGGCCATGATGGTCGGCAATCCTCCGCCATGGCTGCGCAAGGCCATGGGCGTCAAGCGCTCGATGGATTTCCTGGATGAGGACGATTGATATGTCTCACGAAACGTCACCTGCCACTTTGGCGCAGGACGCAAACCCGATGCGCAGCCCTTTCCTCCGGGCATTGATCGGCCGTATCCGTGCCGAGGATTCCTTTGGCGCATGGGAGAACAAGCCCGATGAATGGCTGCTGCGCGACTATATTGTAAGCCGGGAAGAAAAGCGCGCCATGCCCATCATCAGCGACCCTGATCCTGATGTTCTCTCACGGGTGGAGCATTTTTATCAGGCGGTTGGTCTGGCGGTGGAGCAGGACTGCGGGCTGATGGCATCCCCCATGATGAAAATGAGCCATGAAGGTTTTGGCCGCGTGATCCTGACAACAGGCAGGTTGGTCATATTCTCAAAAACGCTGCGGGATGTTCACCGTTTTGGTTTTGAGAGCCTGGACGCCCTGGCTCAGGAAGGCATGAAGGCAGTTCAGATGGCCCTTGATGTTATCAAGGAATATCCTGATGTTGCCAATGCGTGAAAGGACGGAACACAATGGCTGAAATTGAGGAACTCCGCGCCGAAATAAAGAAACTTTCGTCGCGGGCGGTCAAGGCCAAGATGGACCTGCATGACCTGTCGGAGGATCTGCCCATTGGCTGGAGCAGCATCCCCGAGGTTGCGGCCCGTGCGCATGATGCGTACGCCACCCTGGAAGCACGTCGCACGGCCTTGCGTGCGCTGGAAGAAAAAGAAGAGGTTTGACCATGACAGCAACAACGCGAGATGGACGCGGTTGGATCCCCTCCTACCTGGATGCCATTGACCCCGGAGTGTGTATAGGGTGTGGCCGCTGCTACAAGGTTTGCGGCCGGGGCGTCATGACACTGCGTGGTGTGAATGACGAGGGCGAGATTGTTGACGACGATGATGACGATGAAGATATTGACCGTCGCGTCATGGCCATGGACGATGCGGGTGCGTGTGTCGGGTGTGGAGCCTGCGCAAGAGTGTGCCCGACCAATTGCCAGACCCATATAGCGGCCTGATACACCCGGAGGAACTGGTTATGGGAGCAGCGGATATTCATGCCTGGCTGATGGCGGCTGTTCATGGGGACATGTGCGAAGGGTTTGACGCGCATGTCCTGGCTTCCATACTGGCTGTCGGCCTGGCGGACGCCAAGGAGCGGAACTGCCTGCCATCGGAGACCCTTGGCGTGGGCGGAGCACGGCTGAGCAGCATGGTGGAGCAGGTATTCCCCTCCGTGCGCGCACTTTTTGACTCGTTTGAAGGGCAGGCCGAACCGACATTGGGTGAAGACGAAAGCTGCCTGCGTGATCTGCTGCGCCGCGCCACCACCGGAGAGGAGCGGGAGTTGCTTCTGGCCGACATGGTGGCACGGCGCGCCATGGCGCCCAACCATTTGTGGCAGGACCTGGGGTTGCGTTCCCGGCGTGAGCTTTCATGGCTTATGGAGCGTCATTTCGAGCCATTGGCCAGCCGGAACACGGGCGACATGAAGTGGAAGAAATTCCTTTTTCGCATGATCTGTCGCGATGAGGGCTTTCGTCTGTGTAGTGTTCCTGTCTGTTCGGAATGTGACGATTTTGACGACTGTTTTGGTGACGAAAGCGGCGAAAGTCGCATGGCGCGCATCCGCAAGGGCGCTGATTGACAGGTTTTTGGCCAATTGGTCCCAGATAGCCATAATCGGTCGAATATAGTGCGTGCTACTGACATTTTCATAACATGTTCGATGTTTGGGACCTGTGTCGCATTTCGCCCATAACGGGTGGCGTTACGACGTTACAAACATAACAGCGCCAACCCGTTCCCAAAGTCCGTTTTGGACCTTGTGCGCCAGTCCGCTGGCGATGCGTGTGGCCCAGCTGCCAAAACCGGACCATTCCGGTTGCCAAACCCATGACACTATTATTTTTATAAACCCGACAGTGCTTCTGGCATGATCCTTGCGACATTCTCTCCGAGAGAAAGAATTAAGGCGGAGGGGAAAATGATCCAGTTGACCAATGCGGCGCGTGATGCGGTGCGTTCAGCCATTGCCGGTTCAAGCAACCCGGCCGAGGGTATCCGCATCATGGTGGAGGCCGGCGGATGCTCGGGCTTTAAATACATGATGGGCCTGGTCTCTGCTCCAGAGAAAGACGACATCGTTGTTCAATGTGATGACGTCAAGGTTTTTGTCGATCGCGAAAGTAGCCCACACCTTGAGGGAACAACGGTCGATTTTGTTGTCTCCCTCGAGCAGTCCGGGTTTTCGTTTGATAATCCGAACGCGGCATCAAAATGCTCCTGTGGGAAATCTTTCAATTAAAACCCCTGACGTGCCGGGGGAACGGGAGTGAAGGACCATGTGGGAATATTCCGACAAGGTTAAAGAATATTTTTTCAACCCCAAGAATGTGGGGGTCATTGAGGACGCCAATGGCGTGGGCGAGGTCGGGGCAATTGCCTGCGGGGACGCGCTCAAGCTGATGCTCCAGGTTGACCCGGCCACGGACCGCATTACCAGTGCCCGGTTCCAGACATTCGGGTGTGGGTCCGCCATTGCCTCTTCATCAGCCCTGACCGAGATCATTGTTGGTAAAACGGTTGATGAAGCACTGAAAATTACCAATCAGGATATCGCTGATTTTCTGGGCGGCCTGCCGCCGGAAAAAATGCACTGCTCGGTCATGGGGTACGAGGCATTGCGGGCCGCCGTTGCCAATTATCGTGGCGAAACATGGGAAGATGACCATGAGGAAGGCGCGCTGCTGTGCAAATGCTTCGGTGTTGACGAAGGCATGCTTGAGCGTGCGGTACGCAACAATAACCTGACAAGCATGGAGCAGGTTGCACAATACACCAAGGCAACGGCCAGCTGCTCGACCTGTGCCGAGCCGGTGGAAGAAGCCCTTGAGCGTATTAACGCGGCCATGGTGAGCGAGGGTGTGCTGGACGCGCGCGACGCCTTTGTCGCCGGAGCGCTCCCCCCCACACGGCGGGCCGCGCGCAAGACATCCCCACTGGTTGAACTGAGTGCGCCCACGGCTCCGGCCAAGCTGACCACTGTGCAGCGTATTCGTGCCGTAGAGGAAGTCCTGACGGAATTGCGGCCTGTTCTCCAAGGAGACGGTGGCGATTGTGAACTGGTGGATGTCGAAGGCAACAAGGTGATGGTCCGGTTGAGCGGGGCCTGCGTGAACTGCCAGCTTGCATCTGTCACGGTTCAGGGCATCCAGCAGCGTCTGGCCGAACGGCTGGGTGAGCCGGTCAGGGTTATTCCTGTGCCGTCCGGGCACTGAATTTTCGCAGATCGTTCCATGGGGTGATGACAATAAACGCGCCGGAGGGTTACCGGCCACGAGCGGGAGAAAGCAGATGAAGCCGGTCTATCTCGACAATAATGCGACCACGCGGGTTGACCCGCGTGTGGTGGACGCCATGCTGCCCTATTTTACGGAGCAGTTTGGCAATGCCTCATCAATCCACGCCTTTGGCGCTGATGTTGGAACGGCCATCCGGCACGCACGGCGCCAGTTGCAGGCGCTGCTGGGCACCGAGTTCGACCATGAGATCGTCTATACCGGCTGCGGTACGGAAGCGGACAATACCGCCCTGCTCTCCGCGCTGGAAACCCAGACCGGACGCAACGAGATTGTAACGTCCGTTGTGGAGCATCCCGCCATACTGGCGCTTTGCGCATGGCTTGAAAAAACGCGCGGGGTAAAAGTCCACTATATTGGCGTGGATGCGCGCGGCAGGCTGGACATGGATGCGTACCGCAAGGCGTTGGGGCCACGCACCGCCATTGCCTCCATCATGTGGGCCAACAATGAAACCGGCAACCTGTTTGAGGTGGAAACGCTGGCGGAACTGGCGCATGAGGCTGGCGCGCTGTTCCATACGGATGCGGTGCAGGCCGTGGGCAAGGTCCCGATGGACCTCAAGACTTCCGAAATCGACATGCTTTCGCTTTCGGGGCACAAGTTCCATGCTCCCAAGGGCATTGGCGCGTTGTATGTGCGCCGTGGCGTGCGCCTGCGCCCCATGATCCGCGGTGGCCACCAGGAACGCGGGCGGCGCGCGGGAACAGAGAACGCCCCGGCCATTATTGGCCTTGGGGTGGCGGCGGAACTGGCGCTGACCCACATGGATGATGAAAACACCCGCGTGCGCGCCCTGCGTGACAGGCTCGAAGGTGGGCTGCTCCAGCGCATTTCCCATGCAATGGTGACGGGTGACCCCGAACACCGCCTGCCCAATACAAGCAATATCGCGTTTGAATACATAGAGGGCGAGGGCATTTTGCTGCTGCTCAACAAGGCGGGTATTGCGGCATCCTCCGGCTCGGCCTGCACCTCCGGTTCCCTGGAGCCCTCTCACGTCATGCGCGCCATGAAGGTTCCGTACACAGCGGCACATGGGGCGATCCGCTTTTCCCTGTCGCGCGAGAACACGGCGGAGGATGTGGACCACGTGCTTGAGGTCATGCCCGGGATTGTTGAAACCCTGCGCGGAATGTCTCCGTTCTGGGATGGCACGTCTGAAACCCGGAGCGCCTTCACGCCCACGTACGCTTGATTTTTTCAGTTTGCCACAAGGGCGCGAGACATGACAGCCAAGCCGCTCATGCGGTCTCCACGCCGCCTGAAACTGAATGACAGCACCCTGCGTGATGGCGAGCAGGCGCCGGGTGTTGCCTTTACTGCTGCTGAAAAACTGGCGATTGCCTGCCTGCTGGACGAGGCGGGGGTGGATGAAATAGAGGCCGGAACCCCCGCCATGGGGCCGGAGGAACTGGCCGTTATTGCGCAGATCGGGCGCGCGGTATCACGCGCGCGGGTGATCCCTTGGTGTCGGATGATGCCCGGGGACCTGGCTCTGGCGCAGGCGGCCGGGCTTAGCAGCGTACATCTTTCCGCCTCCACCTCTCCTATGCAGATTGCCGCGAAGTATCGCAAATCCCCCGCCCAGGTTCTGGACATGACGCGTGATGTTGTCGCGCGTGCGGTGGATATGGGGCTGGTGGTGTCTGTCGGGGGGGAGGACGCCAGCCGGGCAGAGCCTGGTTTTCTGGCGGATTTTGTCGGCATGTTGGGGCAGGCGGGAGCCCGACGTTTCCGCTATGCGGACACGCTGGGTGTTCTTGACCCGTTTACAACATACGAGACCATGGCCTGGCTGCGTGGACAGACGGCGCTGGAAATAGAATTCCATGGTCATGATGATTACGGTCTGGCTACGGCCAACACGCTGGCGGCACTCAGGGCCGGAGCCGATGTGGCCAGTGTTACCGTACTGGGCTTGGGCGAGCGGGCGGGTAACGCGCCGTTGGAAGAACTGGCGCTCGCCGCCCCCCGGTTTTTAGGGTGCGAAAGCGGGGTGGACCTGCGGTGCCTGGAACCGTTGGCCACCATGGTGGCGCAGGCGTCCGGCCGTTCTGTTCCAGAGGGCAAGGCCGTGGTTGGCTCGGCGGTGTTTCGCCATGAATCCGGTATTCATGTGTCGGGTTTACTGCGCGACGCCAGTACGTATGAAGCCATGGACCCCGCCCAGCTTGGCCGTGAGCGTGAGATTGTTTTTGGCAAACATTCGGGGCGGGCCGCAATCAATCATGCGCTGGAACAGTTGGGTGTTCACGCTGATGACGGGGTGGCAACGCAACTGCTGGTCGCTGTGCGCCATCTGGCCGAACAGCGGAAAAGAGCCATCAGCCTGGATGAAATCGCAATATTGTTCTCTGAACTGCAATGCCGCGCCGCCTAATGGTCGGTATTGAAAGGAGCCTTGAGCCATGCATGTTTTACAAGAACTTCGTCGCCTTTCCGCTGCCGAGGAATTTTTTGAACAACTTGGCGTGCCATACGACCCTGCGGTGCTGAACGTGGCGCGGCTGCATATTCTGCGCCGCATGCGCTCCTATCTTGATGAGCAGGGTGTTAGCGCCGATCTGGACGAAGCAACGGTGCGGGAACAGTGCCGTGTACTTTTGTCGCGGGCCTATGAGGATTTTGTCGTGTCCACGCCTATTGCCGAGCGCTCCTTCAAGGTGCACCGCGATGCTATTCGTGAGCCAAGGCAGACCATTGTGGGACTGGAAGACCTGACCATTGTGGCGGAACCGACGGAAGACAGCACAAACCAGCCCATGAGCGCAAAAAAATAAGAAGAGATTTGTCGTTTTTCCAACAAGACAGGGCCGCTGTGCCGTGCCCGGGTGCCATGATGGGGATAAAATACCGTTTTTAGGCGCATCCAGGCAGAATGGCACACGGCTTGCGAGGAGTATGGGGAAGGACAGATAAAAGGAAGTGGGGCGATGCGTATCTTTGTCTGCATTAAACAGGTTCCCGATAGCGCGCAAATTCGCGTGCATCCGGTTACAAACACCATCATGCGGCAAGGTGTGCCGACAATTATCAACCCCTATGACCTGTTCGGACTGGAAGAGGCGCTGCGCCTGCGGGACCGTTTTGGCGGGGTGGTGACCGTACTGACCATGGGGCCACCCATGGCGTCGGAAAGTCTGCGCAAGGCGCTGGGTTATGGCGCGGACCGTGGCCTGCTTCTGACGGATCGCTTTTTTGCGGGCTCCGACACCTTGGCGACAAGCTATGCCCTGTCAAAACTGATCGAAAAAGCGGCGGAAGATCACGGCATGCCCCATATCGTGTTCTGCGGAAAGCAGACGATCGATGGGGATACGGCGCAGGTTGGCCCAGGTATTGCCCAGCGCCTTGGATTGTCCCAGCTGACCTATGTGTCCGCCATTGATGAAATTGATCCCGACAAGGACACCATTACGGTGCGCCGGCGGGCGGACCATGGGGTGCAGGTTCTCACATCCCGCCTGCCCGCCATGATTACAATGCTTGAGGGCAGCAACGAAATCCGCCGTGGCACACAGGCCGATGTATTGCGCGCCGCCCAGGCAAAAATCACGCAGTGGAACGCCGCAGGGGTGGGCATTGAGGATCTGTCGTTGTGTGGCCTGCGTGGTTCGCCAACAGTGGTGAAGCGGGTCTTTGCCCCCTCCGCCCGTTCGGAAAAAGCCGTGATGATCCCCGCAGGGGACGGCGGGAGCGCTACGGCGGCAGCATTGATTGACGCCATTTTTGAGCGCCAGCCAGCACTAGAGGAAGACCTGATCAGCGAAGCTGGCGGGTATTGAGCGGCCCGGAGGCCGTGAAAGGAATAAGGGCGACCATGACTACTTCACAAACCCCGGTCGCTGGCGCTTCAGGCTCGCGCGCTGGCATGAAAAAGGAATTGCCGGAACATTTCCGGTCGTACAAGCATGTCTGGGTTTTTATCGAATTTGAGCATGGGCGGATTCATCCCGTTGCTCTGGAACTGCTCGGTGAAGGCCGCAAACTGGCCGACAAGCTTGGCGTGGAACTGGCTGGCGTGCTGCTGGGCAGTGGAGCGGATGCCCTGGATGAAGCCACGCGGAACTGCGTCGCCTACGGGGCTGACCTGGTTTACCGGGTGGACCACCCCGTGCTCGCGCAATATCGCAACCAGCCCTACACAAAGGTCATGACCGAACTGGTGCAGAAGTACCAGCCCGAAATCATGTTGCTGGGTGCGACCGTTCTGGGCCGTGACCTTGCCGGGTCTGTCGCCACCACGCTCAAAACGGGCCTGACAGCCGATTGCACGGAGCTGGCCATTGATGACGAACGTTCGCTGGCGGCAACGCGGCCAACGTTTGGTGGGTCGTTGCTGTGCACCATTCATACGCTTAACTACCGGCCGCAGATGGCGACCATCCGCCCGCGTGTGATGGCCATGCCCCAGCCCGAAGAAGGCCGTGAAGGGCGCGTTATATCCTACGAGCCTGACCTGGATGAGCAGAGCATTGTCACCAAGGTGCTGTCCTTCCTGCCTGATGATGCCTCCGAGGCATCAGGTCTGGCATTTGCGGATATTGTGGTCGCCGGTGGCATGGGCCTGCGTTCGGAAGAGAACATTCAGCTTGTGCGCAAACTGGCGACTGTTCTGGGGGGAGACTGGGGTGGTTCGCGCCCTCTGGTGCAGAAAGGCTGGATCGGGGCGGACCGCCAGATCGGGCAGACGGGCAAGACCATTCGGCCCAAGCTGTATATAGCGGCGGGTATTTCGGGCGCGATCCAGCACAGAGTTGGCGTGGAAGGCGCGGACATGATTGTCGCAATCAATACGGACCCGAACGCCCCGATTTTTGACTTTGCCCATCTGGGCGTTGTCGCGGATGCGGTGGCCCTGCTGCCATTGCTGACCGAGGCTTTTCGTCAGCGTTTGCTTGTCAACCGGCTTGCAGGTTGAGGGAGGGATACAGCCATGAATAAAATTGTATTTGATGCTATTGTGGTTGGCGCGGGCCCTGCGGGAAACTCCGCCGCATATACAATGGCGAACGCAGGGTTGAATGTCCTCCAGATCGAGCGCGGTGAATATTCCGGTTCCAAAAACGTGCAGGGCGCCATTCTGTATTCTGACGCGCTGGAACAGATGATCCCCGACTTCCGGGAGGAAGCACCACTGGAGCGCCACATAGTTGAGCAGCGCATCTGGATGATGGATGACCGTGGTCATACGGGCATGCATCACCGGAGCGATGATTATAACGAGGACCTTCCAAACCGTTATACAATCATTCGCGCGCAGTTCGACAAATGGTTCAATCGTCAGGTACGTGATGCGGGCGCGACGGTCCTGTACGAAACCACCGTAACAGGCCTGATCCGCGACCCGCGTGGGCAGGTGATTGGCGTACAGACTGATCGCGAGGGCGAGGGTTTTTATGCCAATGTGGTTGTTCTGGCCGAAGGGGTGAATGGCCTGGTTGGACAAAGGTCTGGCCTGCGTTCCGAACTGCGCCCCGAAGACGTGGCCCTGGCGGTCAAGGAAATGCACTTTCTGCCCCAGGAAACGATCGAAAGCCGTTTCAACATCACGGGTGACGAAGGCGTTGTGATCGAGGCCATGGGTACCATAACCGAGGGCATGATCGGCACCGCGTTTTTGTACACCAACAGGGAGTCCATTTCCATCGGCATTGGCTGTCTGGTCAGTGAGTTGAGCCGTGTTGGCAAAGGCTCGCCCTACCAGTTGCTGGACCGGTTGAAGGCCCACCCTTCCATCCGTGGCCTGCTGGAGGGCTCGGAAATGAAGGAATACGCAGCCCACCTGATCCCTGAAGGTGGATACAGGGCCATTCCTGAACTGGTGGGCGATGGTTGGGTCTGTGTTGGTGATGCCGGGCATTTTGTGAACGCCGTGCATCGGGAAGGGTCAAACCTTGCCATGACAACAGGCCGCCTTGCGGCGGAAACCATTATCAGCCTCAACAAACGTGGACAGGCCTGCACCAAAAAAGCGCTTGGTGCGTACCGGCAACGCCTGGAAGACTCGTTTGTTATGAAAGACATGAAAAAATACAAGGATGTTCCCAGAATGCTTGAAAAGCAGGGGAGCACCATAATGGATACGTATCCACGCTTGATGAACGGAGCCGCCCAGACATGGTTCCGTGTGGATGGCCGCGACAAGAAGGCCAAGGAAAACGAAATCGTAAAGGCCGCATGGCGCGTTCGTGGTCTCGGTCTTTTGGGTGATGCTGTTAAACTGGCGAGGGCATGGCGATGAGCGACGATGTTGAAAACAGACTGTTCCAGAACCGCTACGTGGTGGATACAGGCAAGCCACATATCCATGTCACCCCGCATGACGCCCCATCGGAGGAGTTGAAATCGATGGTCCATGTCTGTCCGGCGGGGTGTTACAGCCAGAACGAGCACGGGCAGGTAGAAATTGTGGCTGACGGTTGCATGGAATGTGGAACTTGCCGCGTAGTGTGCCAAAATACAGGCGAAATACAGTGGAACTATCCGCGTGGCGGGTTTGGTGTTCTCTTCAAGTTTGGTTGAACAATGCTGCATGTTCCAACAAGCCTTCTTGAAGCAATACTGGCGGAAGATGCGCCGTGCGGTGATCTGACAACGCGCTCTCTGGGCCTTTGCGGGCAGGAGGCGCGGATCAGTTTTGCCGCACGCATGCCACAGGTTGTTGCCTGTAGCGAGGTTGCAGCCGCCTTGTTCAGACATGTTGGCGGGAATGTCAGCTTTAGTGCACACTCTGGACAATGGGCTGGCGCGGGGGATACCATTCTACAGGCCGAGGGGCCTGCGGATGCGTTGTTTCTGGCCTGGAAGCAGGCCCAGACACTTATGGAATGGGCCGGTGGCCTGGCAAGTGACGCCCGTGAAATTGTACAGGCGGCGCGTGCCGTGCGCCCCGATGTCGTTGTTGCCTGCACGCGCAAGGCCCCTCCCACCATGCGTGGGCTTGCCATAAGGTCGGTTATGGCGGGTGGTGCTGTCATGCATCGTGCGAATTTGTCCGAAACTGTGCTGGTCTTTCCAGAGCATCGGCTATTTTTGCCTGCGGATGGTATTCCAGATGTTGCCCGTCTGCGGCAAAGCCTGCCAGAACGTAAAATTGTCGTGGAAGTCACATCTGTTGACGAGGCAATTGCTTTTCTGGACGCCAGGCCGGATATTCTGCAACTGGAAAAATTTTCCCTACAGGACGTCGCCGCACTTAAGGTCTGGCTGGATGGCCTTGCGCAAGACAGACCCGTGCCACTTCTGGCCGTGGCTGGCGCGGTCCGCCCGGATAACGCGGCGGATTACGTGCGGGCAGGGGCGACCATTTTGGTAACCTCTTACCCATATTCTGCAAAACCGCGCGATATTCAGGTAAAAATACGACCTCTTTCCCTTCTGGGCAGTGCAGAAGGATAGGCTAGCCCTGCTACCTTGTCGGGATTGAGACAGGAATATTACGTTACGACACAAGAACATTTGGCACGATTTTTGCGAATTTGATTGTGAGGAGAAGAACAAGTCATCTCATCCAGGATTATCCATGCAGGCCTGTTCCGAGCGAACAGGGGCTGGAAACCTGCCTTGGGGGAGGGCATATGCCTTACGGTAAAAAGCGCGCTTTTATGCGTACGCTGTTCGCTCAAACACCTGGGCGGCCTGGTTGGCATTGCCACCTTGGGTCCGTTACACGGCAAGTCGGATCGGTGGATCTGGTCTTACGCTGAGTATGCCGCCCTGCAATTGTTGATGATGGATATTTTTCATGAGTGAGACTGAACACGATATCCTGCTCCCCGAACATTGCGGCAACATGTATTACGAAATACTCATGCAGGCCGCGGATGGGGTTATCATCATCAATGAGAGCAACCGGATTGTCTTCTTCAACACAGCGGCTGAGCGGCTATGGGGTTATGCGGCATCGGAAGTGATGGGGCAGAATGTCAAATGTCTTGTGCCTCTCGAACATCGCGGCAAACATGACGAGTATATTGCCCAGAACCGCACCACGGGTGTTGACCGGATTGTCGGCACATCGCGTGAAATAACCTTTACCCGGAGTGCGGGGGATTATGCGGTGGCCGAAATGTCGGTGTCCGCGATCACGCTCCCGGCAACCCACAAACGCTATTATATGGCCATTGTGAAAGGGGTTACGGAGGAAAGCCACCGCAAAAAACTGCTGACCTTGCAAAACAAGGTTTTTACGGAACTTGCCGGAAAGGCAACGGAGCAGGACATTGCCGACATGCTCTGCGTCGAAGCCGAGACGCTGGTGCCCAACAGTGTGGCCGTGCTGTTGCAGATTACCCCGGAGCGGGGGCTTGAAATACTTTCTGGTGAAAGCCTGCCCCGGCGCAAAGGCAGAACACTGACCCGCATGACGCTGTCTGAAGCGGATATGGTGGCCTTGCGTACACACCCCGAGGAAGCACGGACCGTTGTGTGGCAGGATGCGGGTGCTGTCGAGCAGGAGGTGGGGCTGCTTGACTGCTGGGCTTCGACCGTCTGTGACGGTACGGGTGCGCCAATTGGCATCTTTGCCCTTTATTCGCGCAATCGCGACAAGATCACCAATTGGCCACAAAAGATTGTCTCTGGGTGTGTGCCGTCCTGCGCGGCCATTATCGAGCGGGGGAAAACCCGGCAAAGACTGAATCGCCTTGACAGGTATGACTCACTCACCGGCCTTCTCAACCGTAACGCAGTAACCCTTATTCTCAAAAACATGATGGCCCAGCCAGCAGGTTGGCCGTTTGCCCTTCTTGTTCTTGATATCGACCTGTTTCAGGATATCAACAACCTCATGGGGTACGATCAGGGCGATCTTCTGCTCCAGATTGTCGCACAGCGTCTGAGCGGGCAATGCCGCAGCAATTTTGTAACCGGTCGCTTGGGAGGCGATGATTTTGTCATCATCATTCCCGGTGGAGACAGGAATACCGCCAGCGCGTTTGCCGAAACGCTGATTGATGTCATGCATGAGCCGATTATTATCAACGGTCATGAACTGATTGTCTCGATCAGCACCGGGATCAGCCTGTACCCCGATGAGAGCAAGGACGTGGAGCAGGTTCTGAACCGGGCGGAAGTGGCCATGCTGGAGGCCAAAAAAACCGCGCGCGGGAGTTTCCGTATTCTCGACAATGCCTCTGACGGTGAGGTGCAGTCACGGCTGATTGTTGGTTCCGCCTTGCGCAAGGCTATTCAACATTCGGAGTTGCGCCTGTTTTATCAACCCCAGATCTGTGTCACCACAGGAAAGCTGCATGGGGTCGAAGCCCTGGCGCGCTGGCAGCATCCTGTGCTGGGTGCGGTTCCGCCTTCGCGCTTTATTCCCATAGCGGAGGAGACAGGCCAGATCGAAGCCATTGGCCGGTGGTCCATAGGTGAGGCGTGTCAGCAGCTTGCCAAGTGGGACCGGCAGGGCATTGTGGTGCCTGTGGTCAGTGTCAATATTTCGGCGGGGCATTTTGCCAGTTCGGAGTTGCTTCAACAGATCGTGGATGTGCTGGACACCTATGGCCTGACCCCTGACCGTCTGACAATCGAAATTACCGAGAGCGTGATGATGCGGCAGAGTTCGGATGCGCTGGCGACACTGTCCGCCATCCGCGGGATCGGGGTTGGTCTTTCCCTGGATGATTTTGGCACAGGGTTTTCGTCCCTGTCGCGCCTGAGCACCCTGCCTTTGACGGAGCTCAAGATCGATCGGAGCTTTGTGATGAATTTTGAAGAAAACATAAGCTCCCTGATTGTAACGGAAGCGGCCATTACAATTGGCAAAAGACTGGGTGTGCGGATTGTGACCGAAGGCGTGGAGGATGGCTCGCAGGAGGAAATGCTGCGTTCCATGGGGTGTGATGTCATGCAGGGGTACCTGTTCGGCAGGCCAATGCCCCCGAGTGAACTCCAGACCTGGATCAAGGGGCGCCCGGTGGAAGACACGGGCCATTTACCAGAAAAAGACATGTCTGGTCATGATGTTTCCATAACAGGATAAATGGAATTTTTATACTTGTTCTCCTTGTGGAGAGTTCGTGGCATCCCTCTTTCTGGATCGGAAAAACAGCATGACCATCATTACTCCAGCCACACGGACCATGGACGGACAAAACCTTTCCGATCTGGAGGACCGCAGGCGCTTTATGGGCCTGACGGAGGAGGACTGTGGAACCATACGCTCCATAAAGACCGTTATAGACTGCGAACTTTCGCAAGCCCTGGACAAGTTCTACAATCAGGTGCGCCATACGCCTGAGGTAAGAGGTTTTTTTTCGTCCGAGGCGCAGATTGACCATGCCAAGGGAGCACAGCAGAAACACTGGGAGAATATTTCCTCCGCCAGCTTTGGCACCGAATATGCCCAGGACGTGGGCAGGATCGGCAGTATCCATGCGCGTATTGGCCTTGAGCCCAGATGGTATATTGGCGGTTATGCCATTGTGCTTGACCATCTTATTCATGCCCTTGTCAGCAATGCCCTGCCCAAAGGGGGCCTGTTTGACAAGAAACATACCGTCGCCAAAAAACTTGGAGACCAGATAAGCAGCTTGTGCAAGGCAGTGTTATTTGAGATGGACCTGACTATTTCGGTCTATCTGGCGGAAGCGGAAAAAGCCCGGGCAAAGGCGCGCGACGAGGCTATTGAAAAAGAGCGTGTGTTTGTCGCGGAAAGTTTTGGCTCTGTCATTCAGAATATCGCGGAGCAGAATCTTGCGGACACCATGAAAAGTGA
>CALCDN010000076.1 GCA_937900755.1 uncultured Acetobacter sp.
CGCCCACCCCCGATGTGCAGCCCGCCATGACGCCACCATCCTACGCCGCAGGGAGCGAAGAACACTCCAATGTCTGATCCGATCCGGCGCACCGGCCTTATTGTCTCCGTGGATACGCAGGACCTCGCCCAGGCCCGCAGGTGGGCAAGGGATGTCGCGCCTGTGTCCGGCATTATCAAGCTGGGGCTTGAATTTACCTATGCCGCCGGTTTTCAGGCCGTGGCGGATGTTGCTGGTGGTTCTCCCCTGTTTTTGGACCTGAAACTGCACGACATACCCAATACGGTTGGTGCGGCGGTGCGCGCTCTGTCGCATTTGCGCCCGCGCATGCTCACCCTGCATGCCTCTGGCGGCCGCGCCATGATGGAGGCGGCCCGCGCCGCCTGTGATGAGGCCTTTCCCCAAGGGCAACGTCCCCTGTTGCTGGGTGTTACGGTTCTGACCAGTCTGGACGACCAGGGGTTGGCGGAAACCGGGGTCATGGACGGCGCGCGCGCGCAAGTCCGCCGTTTGGCCAAGCTGGCGGTTGAGTCCGGCATGGACGGGCTTGTCTGCTCCGCGCATGAACTGGATGTGCTGCGGAGTGACCTGGGCAGTGATCCAGTGATCGTAACCCCTGGTATTCGTCCCGCAGGAGCCGCCCGAGGTGACCAGAAGCGGGTCATGACCCCCGCCCAGGCGCGGGATGCGGGGGCGGACTGGGTTGTGGTTGGCCGCCCCATCACGCAGGCAGCGGATCCCGCCGCCGCCGCCGCCGACATAATGGCGGAACTGGAAGGCTGATCGTGCCTGCACATTGTCGCACAGGTGTTAAAATCTGCGGTCTTACGGAGGCTGCGGGTTTTGATGCCTGCGTGGAGCATGGCGCGGATTGGATCGGCTTTGTTTTTTTTAACCGCTCCCCACGCTTTGTAAAGCCGCAGCAGGTGGCAGGTCTTGTCGGGCGTGGGTTGGGCCACGCCAGGGCCGTTGGTCTGTTTGTGCACCCGAGTGATGAGGATATCGCACGGGTGCTGGAGCACGCACCCCTTGATGTGCTTCAGATCTATGCGTCCGATGCGCGTGCCCAACAGGTGGCGCAGACGTTTGCTCTGCCTGTCTGGCTTTCCTTCCCTGTTGCCGGGCGGGAAGACCTGCCAGCGAAATGCCCGGTCCAACGGATGCTCATAGAGCCACGCCCCCCCAAAGACGCAACACGGCCGGGTGGTAACGCCCAAAAGCTCGACTGGTCCATGCTTGCAGGCTGGAAGCCCCCTTTCCCATGGATGCTCGCCGGAGGGTTGGGGGTGGAGAGCGTTGCTGAGGCCATCCGCATAACGGGTGCGCCTGCCGTGGATGTGTCTTCTGGTGTGGAAAGTGCGCCCGGTATCAAGGACCCTGCATTAATTGCCCGCTTTGTGCGTAATGCACGGACAACTGGCGAGGTATAAGGAAAAAAACATAAAAGAGGTGTCTTTCCCTCTTGCCTGTTCCGATAATCTTGCTATTACCGTCCTCGCGCTGGAGAGATGGCCGAGCGGCTTAAGGCGCACGCTTGGAAAGCGTGTGTACGTTAATAGCGTACCGAGGGTTCGAATCCCTCTCTCTCCGCCACACCACTAAGTGGTTAAATTTACAGCACAAAATTTTTGGCTTTCCGCTGTGTGATACACGTTTGTGATACACGGAATGGACATTGCCACACCTTACATGATCCAACGTAGAAACGGCTGGTATCTGCGTGTCAGGACTCCTGCTGACCTGCGTTCCATCATGGAATGTCAGGGTGTTAAAATCCTGAAAACCCATCATGGACTAACAGCCAGAAACAGGGCCGTGGCTCTGGTGGCTACCCTGTCAGGTGTCTGGAACAACACCCGCCGAGGCTGAAGCCAACTCCTGCGTAGTCCTTGAGAGCATCAATTGGGGATCAATTGGGGCTGTGTGATGCAAACCAAATAGCCTCCGGTAAACCCTGGACGCTTCGTTTTTATAGTTCTGGGACCAAAGGTGGACGTTTTGTAACGAGTATATTTGAT
>CALCDN010000077.1 GCA_937900755.1 uncultured Acetobacter sp.
CCCCCCCCGCCTGCCGCGCACCGCCCTCCCCCACGCGACTGTACAGCCCGGCCAACAGGCCATTGACATAAACACGCGAACCCGCAGGCAAAGGAGCCGATGCGGGCACATCGGGCACTGTTCCTGGGGAGGGCGGCGCCATGCGCAACCCTTCCAGAAAGCCCTTCAGCCATAGTCGGCCCTGTTCGGGTAGTTCCGGTTGAATCGCTGGTTTATCAAGAGCGAGATGGCTCATCAGGGTATCAAGCGGCATAGGGGCACTTCCTTCTTCCTGACGGGTATCGGGCGCAGGAGACACTCTGGGCGTCACACGTTCCAACCCGACCGCACAGAGTTTGAAGCCCGGCTGAAGGGAAAGAGGGTCCACTTCATCCGAAGTGACCGCATTAACGGCAATATCCTGGCCAAATCGGTCATTCCAGTGAAACGGAGCAAAACACATGCCCGGACGCACACGATCACTGATCTGAACTGGCAGAACAATATGCCCACGCCGGGAGGTAATTTGTACCTGATCGCCCATTTGCAGCCCGAGGGATTGGGCATCCTGGGAGGAAATTTCCACAAACGGGCCAGGGTTCAGGCGATTCAGGCTGGCAACACGGCCGGTTTTTGTCAGGGTATGCCATTGGTGTTGCAACCGACCACTGTTGAGCACAAAGGGGAACTGTGCATCTGGCCATTCCTCCGGGCGCATCCATGGTCGCGCGTAAAAAATCGCGCGTCCATCGGGGGTAGGAAAAACCGGCATCGTCTGCCCTGCTGGCAGGTAGCGAATAGGATGCCGTGGTTGTGTATCGCCCACAGGGGCGGGCCACTGCACCGGGCCTTGGCGCAGGCGCGCATGTGTAACACCTGCAAAATCATACCCGGTTCTGTGATTTGTAAAACGACTGGCCTCAGCAAACACATCTTCGGCCGAGGCGAAGGAAAAACCCTCCTCAAACCCCATTGCACAGGCAATACGGGCAATCCATTCCCAATCGGCCAGCGCATCACCAGGAGGGCAAACCGCCTTTTGCGCCAGGGTCATGGTCCGGTCGGAATTGACCTGCACACCATCGGCTTCGGCCCATAGGGCCGCGGGTAGCAGAGTGTCGGCAAACCGTGTGGTTTCGCTGTCGGCAAAGGCGTCCTGTACAACCACGTATTCCGCTTTTTCCAATGCCCGGATAACGTGGCCGCGATTGGCAACTGTTGCCACGGGGTTGGTACAGATCACCCAGCATGCCTTGATCTGTCCCTGCTCCATGGCCCTGAACATGGCTATGGTGCCCTGCCCCCCCACATCACGCAGGGTGCCGGGGGGGAGCATCCATTGATTTTCCACAAATGCGCGGTCTTCCGCCAGTAGCGCACTGCGCTGCCCCGGCAGCCCCGGTCCCATGTAGCCCATTTCGCGCCCACCCATGGCGTTGGGCTGGCCTGTGAGGGAAAACGGGCCGCAACCCGGCCGACACAGCGTGCCTGTGGCCAGATGCAGGTTGCACAACGCATTGGTGTTCCATGTGCCCGCAACGCTCTGGTTCAACCCCATGGTCCACAGGCTCATCCAGTCCCCGGCTTGTGCAATCCAGCGGGCGGCGGTCAGAATATCCGCAACAGACAGGCCGGTTATTTCGGCAACAGTCTGGGGGGCATATTCTGCGAGAAAGGCCGGCATGGCTTCCCACCCATTTGTGGCCTGTGCGATAAACTTTTTGTCTATCTCGTTATTTTTAACAAGAATATGCAAAATACCATTGAGAAGAGCCAGGTCTGTTCCCGGGCGGATGGGCAGGTATAGATCCGCTTTTTCAGCCGTTGCCGTTCTGCGCGGGTCCACAACAATCAGCTTGGCGCCTGCCCGTTTCCGGTCCATCAGGCGCAGGAACAGGATCGGGTGGCAGTCCGCCATGTTGGACCCGATAACAAAAAACAGATTGGTGCAGTCCATGTCCTCATAACTGCCCGGAGGAGCGTCCGCCCCGAGCGAGAGCTTGTAGCCCGTCCCCGCCGCTGCCATGCACAGGCGGGAGTTGGATTCTATATGCTGGCTTCTGATATACCCTTTTGCCAGTTTGTTGATAAGATACTGCGCCTCCAAGGACATTTGACCGGACACATAAAAAGCAATTGCATCCGGCCCATGCGTATCCAGAACATGCCGCAATTTTGCAGCAGTCTCCCTGACCGCCTGTTCAGCCGGAACAGATGTGACCTCAGCCTTGCGGTGTGAACGCAGCATCGCTTTTTTCAAGCGTTCTTTGGCATATAAAGGCTTGTCGCACGAACTGCCCTTTGTGCACAGGCGGCCAGAATTGGCGGGGTGCATGGCATCACCACGCACCCTTGCAATTTTTTCGTCCTTTACGTCCAGAATAATGCCGCACCCTACGCCACAATAAGGACAGACAGAGCGGAATTCGTCTTTGGGCATTGTCAGGTCAGGCGGTTGTCAGTTCTGGCGCGCCCTGTCTGGCACGCGCCCTGATCTGAACCTTGCCCCCGACCAGTCGCGCGTCCCATGTGCGCAACATGACTGTTCCATCCTCAAGGCATTGCCCATCTTCCAGGCGGAAATGCTGCTTGTACAGTGGCGAGGCCACAACGCGCTGGCCCTTGATATCGCCTATCAGACCCCGACCGATAATATTGGCATGCGAAAACGGATCGTGGTTATCCAGCGCATACACCCGTGCAGAATCAGTTTGTGTTGGCGGCACATAGAAGAGTGCTATCTGGCTTCCCTCATACCATGCGACCACGCCCGACTTCGCCACAAGGTCACTTTGTGAACAGAGATCCGTCCAGTCCTGTGGGCCTGCTGATGGGGGGGCTTCAGGCAGGTTGGCCGCAGGTTTGACCTGGTCACGCTCCGCCACGGTACGGATGTTGGGGTCTGGGCGGGCATCATTCACAAATGTACGAAACCGCTTGAGTTTATCGTCATCACCCAGCGCATCGCGCCATTCGCAATGATAGCGGTCCACCACCAGTTGCATCTGGCGTTCCAGTTCGCCACAAATACCAAGACTATCCTTGATGATGACGTCTTTCAGATACTCCAGCCCGCCTTCCAGGTTTTCGCGCCAGACGGAAGTGCGCTGGAGTTTATCCGCTGTGCGGATATAAAACATGAGAAAGCGGTCTATGTATTTTATCAGTGTCTGTGAATCGATATCGGTCGCGAACAGTTCCGCATGGCGTGGCCGCATGCCCCCGTTACCGCAGACATAAAGATTCCAGCCGTTTTCGGTGGCGATAACCCCCACATCCTTGCTCTGCGCCTCCGCACATTCACGCGTGCAGCCCGAGACGGCGAATTTGAGCTTGTGCGGCGACCGTAACCCTTTATAGCGATTTTCCAGGTCAAGCGCCTTGGCCACGCTATCCTGCACGCCATAACGGCACCATGTGCTGCCTACACAGGATTTTACCGTTCGTGTGGACTTGCCATAGGCCTGGCCCGTTTCAAACCCCGCCTCAAGCAGTTCGGCCCAGATATCTGGCAACTGGTGGAGCTGCGCTCCAAACAGGTCAATCCTCTGCCCGCCGGTAATCTTGGTGTAAAGAGCATATTTTTGGGCCACCTGCCCAAGCACAATCAGTTTTTCAGGCGTGATTTCGCCCCCTGCTATCCGCGGCACAACAGAATAAGTACCGTTTTTTTGCATATTGGCCATGAACGTATCGTTCGTGTCCTGCAAAGGAATGTACAGCGGGTCGGTTATGGGCTTGTTCCATGCGGAAGCCAGAATGGACCCCACCGCAGGCTTGCAGATATCGCACCCAAGGCCGCCATGCCCGTACTGCTGCATCAGGTCTTCAAACGTCTGAATACCATGCACCCGAACCAGAGAATACAGCTCCTGCCGGGTATGGGAAAAATGCTCGCACAGGCTCCGGTCAACCGTAATGCCCCGGTTTTCCAGTTCCGTCTCGAAAACATTTTTCAAAAGGGCCGCGCATCCACCGCAACCGCTACTCGCCTTTGTTGCCTGCTTTAGCGCTCCAAGGTCGGTACACCCTGCATCTATTGTTGCGCAGATTGCACCTTTGGTCACGTTATGACACGAGCAGACCATGGCCGTGTCCGGCAGGGGGGCAGCCCCCAGCAGGTCCGCCCCTTCTCCGCGCGGCAGAATCAGCGCAGCCGGGTCGGCCGGGGGGCGTATGGCGTTCTGCACGTACTGGAGAATGGTGTCGTAATAGGAATTATCCCCCACCAGCACCGCACCGAGCACCTGCGCACCATCGGCTGACAGCACAAGACGCCTGTAAATACCATCGGCTTCACCCATAAACCGATAGCTTCTGCTCCCCGGTGTCGCGCCATGCGCATCACCAATGGAGCCGACATCCACCCCCTGCAACTTGAGCTTGGTGGACATGTCCGCGCCGGTAAAAGCCGCCTCCTCGCCCGCCAGAATGGACGCAACGGTACGCGCCATGGCATAACCTGGCGCAATCAGACCAAAAACCTGCCCCTGCCAGGACGCACATTCCCCAATTGCAAAAATGGCCGGGTCCGATGTACGGCAGGCCTGGTCGATAACAAGGCCCCCGCGTGCCTCTACCTCCAGCCCGTTGTCCCGCCCCAAGCGGTCCTGCGGACGAATCCCTGCGGAAAACACCACCATATCCGTCTCGAGGAAGGTATCATCCGCAAAAATCAGGCGATGCCGGCAGGTCTGCCCCGGTACAATCCGCCTGGTGGCATGGGCTGTACGCACATCAATGCCCAGCGCTTCTATCCGGCACTTCAGCGCGTCCCCACCTTCCCTGTCCAGCTGGGCGGGCATCAGGTGTTCTCCCAACTGGATAACACTGGTCTGCAACCCCAGGACTCTCAGGGCATTGGCCGCTTCCAGCCCCAGCAGCCCACCCCCGATAACGGTGCCATGCCGCGCCCCTTGCGCTGCCGCACGAATAAGGTCCAGGTCCTCCAGATTGCGATAGACAAGTCCCGCCGTGCCGGTATTGCCGGGCACTGGCGGCACGAAAGGCGTGGAACCTGTGGCCAGAATAAGGGTCGTGTACGGCAAGGAGCCTTCCGCACTTTGTACCGTACGGTTCTGGCGATCAATCCCAGTCACACGCACGCCCCGATGCAGCGTAATACCATGTGCCGCATGAAAATCTTCCGCATGCAGGCGCAGGGCCAGCGCATCCTGCCCCGCCATGTAATCGGTCAGGTGCACACGGTCATACGCGTCATGCAATTCCTCGCCAAAAACATGAATGGCGTGGTGTTCGTGCAGGCCATGCATCACCAGCTGTTCGGCACAATAGTGCCCCACCATGCCATTGCCGATGATAACAATATTGCCGGTATGGGCCATGGTCAGTACCTCCTCGCAATTTGGGAATGGGATGCGGCAAAACCGGTGCCTGTTTGAGCAGGCACAGACCAGAAAATCCGTGGCTCCGCCCAAAGGACAAGCCCGCGCAGGGTCGGGCAATGAGCACGACAGACCGGTATATGGAAAAAACGCTGCACCATTTTGTAACGGTTCCTGCATTTGCGCTGGTGCACAAATGCGCCTTGTTCAGGCACAGGGGCCGCCATTGACCCCTGAACAACTCGCCATCAGCCCGTTACCGCCGCCGTTGACGGTAGCTTTTCTGGAAATGCGTCTAAATAGTTCCTTACACGAAATAAAATAAATATGGAACCCGATATCGCACGCTCCAGGGGGCTGGCCATCCACCGCACACATGGCATGGCGTTCAGAACTTGAATTCCATGGTCTGCATGTAAAACATGCCGCTTTTGGCACCGGCCTCACGCATGCCGTGCGACGATGCAAAACCGGCTATATCGTGCGTCCATGTCCAATGTGGCGCAAAACTCCATGCAACCTGGGTCTGAGGAGAAACACCGACAAAACCACCATGCAGGTTATCCCGCCAGGCATAGGTCTTGCCTGTTCCGTACACGGCATCCTGCGTGCTTTCGCGCCAGAAAGCGGGAACATGAAGCCGCAGGCGCAAATTGGCCAAAGGTGCGGCCGTAATAAGCGGACCAACCCCCACAAGGTTCTGGGACGTCAATGCCAGCGTTACGTCGTTATAATAGGGAAGTGCGACATACGGTGTTGCAAACGTGCCAACGGCACCATTCTGGCTCTTGTCATTACCGCCTGAGAACACATCGGCCTGAACACCAAAAGAGGGCTTGCCCAAAAGGTTTTTTGCGTTCCAGCTGATACTGCCGTTAACGGCGAACGCCCTGACCGGACGCGTCTGCACGTCTTTTTGCGCGGGACGGAATTCCCCACCCTGGAAAATCCCGGTCAGGCTCACATCAAACTGGCCCGCATTCCCCCACAGGCGCCCCCCTATATTATCACGACGGGTCGAGCCCGCTTCCGTCTTGCCAACCTGGGCAAGAGGCAGGGCGGCATTGGCCCCGTTAAACAGGTACCCAATGAAAAAGACATCCGCAAAAAGCTGGCTTTTCTGCCCCATGAAGGAAAAAGACGGCAATGCGGTCGATGTATAGGCCCCATACATCCGGGCATTATAACTGGTGCCATCGGCAAAGACGTCTACTGGCTGCTTGTTGGTCTGCATGAAATCAAACAGGTCCACCCGGAAGGATTTCCACACCGCATAACCGCGCACGCCATCCCATGTCTGCTGCACGTTTGGGAGGTCCCGCGCGGACTGCATGGAAACAGGCGCATCCACAAACACCTGCCGGCCACCAATGGCCCCCATTTTGGCGCCAAGCAACTGCCCTTTTACCTCCAGAATTCCCTGCTGGAGGTCCAGTCGCTCGCGTTGTGTGCCTGCCTGATAGCCGTAGGTGTTGGACCCCCCGGCAACACCCCACAAAAATTCGGCATAGGCCCGCACATGCTCCCCAAGGTGGAGGTCCGCACCATACATGTTGCGCAACAGCACACGGTTGGCATTGGTCTTGCCGGCCGTGCCCATCATGGGCTGGTTTTCAAAAATGTAGCGTAACCGCTCCTCACCACTCAGGGAGAGCCAGATACTGCCCGTATTGTTCAGCCGTATGTATTTAAGACGGTTGAACCAGTCCTTGTTCCTTTTTGCAGGGGATACCCCGGCAAGGTCGCTCCAGTCTTCCGCCCAGCGGACCTGGCCAAAACCCGCCATTGTTCCAAAGCCGCTTGCGGCCTGCTTGCCCGCATTGAACACACCCCAGTCCGGGGTATGCGCGGGACGGGTTGCCGCTTTTTCGGGTTTGGCTATATTTTTTTTCTCCACGGCCAGAATGGTCTGGCTTGCATTTTGGGATGCGGCGGAAGCCTGGGGAGCAGCTGTTTGGGCCAGGGCAGGCTGCAAGGTGACAACACCCAGCAACACAGCGGCATTAACCGAAAACGGCCAGGCGTACAGGGGGGCGCACTTGGGACGTACGCAAAGAGTGTTCAAGGTCACGTGTCATGATCCGTGGCTAAAATGGGAATGAGAAACTTGCGGAAAATCAGGTCGTGTCAGGACACTGTGATCTGGACGGCTTTTTCCCAGCTTCTGCGGCAGACGGACACACACACAAGGGCCAGCAAGGCAACACCGGCAAACGCCATGAAACCCAGGTTGTAAGACCCCGTTGCCTGCCGCGCGGCCCCCAGGGAGGACGCCAGATAAAATCCGCCAACCCCACCGCTCATTCCAACCAGTCCGGTCAGTATGCCCACCTGTTGTGGAAAACGCGTTGGCACAAGCTGGAACACGGCCCCATTGCCAAGGCCGAGCACAAGCATGCCAAGAAAAAATGCAGGAAACGCCAGCCAGATTGTTGGCAGGCCCAGGCCAATCAGGCCAAAAATAACGGCTGCCGCACCATAGAGCATGAAAAGGGCTTTTTCTCCCCCGATACGGTCGGCGAAGGCGCCGCCCAAAGGACGGATAAAAGACCCGGCGAACACAACAAGGGCGGTGCAACTCCCTGCTATGGCGGGAGGAAGCCCGTACTGGTCATTAAAATAAATGGTAAGGAACGAGGCAAGCCCCACAAACCCGCCAAATGTCACGCCGTAAAAAAACATCAGCGCCCAGCAATCGGCTTTTTTCAACACGGGCAACCATGCCACAAGACCGGCACTCGGGCGGCGGGGAGGCTCCTTGGCAAGGTAGATAAAAGCGCAAAGCACAAGAACAAGCGGCAACGTTGCCAACCCGAACACATTGGTCCAGCCATAAAGTGCGGCAAGCCCGGGAGCAAACAGGGATGCAAGGGCTGTACCCGAATTCCCCGCCCCTGCAATACCCAGAGCCGTGCCCTGATACTGCGGCGGATACCAGCCAGACGCCAAGGGCAGGGCCACCGCAAAAGATGCCCCGGCCACCCCCAGGACAAGCGCTACCGGGAAGAGGCCCAAATAGGTGTGTGGCGCCACAACCCATGTGGTCGCAAGGCCGACAATAACCAGAGCCTGCATGCCTATGGCAACGCGGCGGGGGCCATAGTGGTCAACCAGGGCACCCGCGACAACCCGCAACAGCGCCCCCGCCAGTACTGGCATGGCGACCAGAAGTCCTTTTTGTCCTGCGTTCAGGTGCAGATCGTGTGATATGGCTATTCCCAATGGCCCGAGCAGTACCCAGACCATGAATGACACATCAAAATAAAGAAAAGCCGCCAGGAGAGTGCGCGGATTACCCGCCTTGAGGAAACCTCTATCCATAATACTAATACCCAGCGCCATATGACCAAAACTGGCGCGCCCATTACAGGCAGGAAAACCATCATTGGTTTTCAAACGTAGATATCATTACTATTCTATGAACAGGCTGCCTTCGTTGGCCCCTACCAGATGATGTTTTCATTATTGTATCATATCATTTCGATGTCAAAATCTTTATGCCCGGTTTCTGTTTTTTATAGTCCTGCGGCCCTATTCAGCCGCCCAATGTGTTCTATTGGTGACAGGACACCCAACCGGGAACAGAACACGCAATTTTCGTGCCAATAATGGATTGGACTGCGGAATATCAATACTTTTAAAAGGCAGTTCCCCCAGGTCCGTATTTTCCTTGGGGCCCATCATCTGCCCCACGACATTCGGGCACGCTCTGGGGGCTGTCGCGCGTTCCGGCGTTTCGCACGGCTTGAGACCGGGAAGTACGTTCGCATAACCCCCAAATCTTAATTCTGGACATGTTTTTAGCCTTTCCAGCCATTCCATCATTTCGGAATCATAACTATATTCCAGCTTGTGCATGAGAGAAGGAGGCTTGAACTGTCAGAACTTCAGGAAACAACGTTCATCAGGCGTGGCTCCAACTTCTCCTTCGGCCAGACCGCCTACCCGGACGGCGGTGAATTCCGTGTCACCAGCGGTGCCTATGCCGCCCTGATCCTGTTGGAAACGGGCACCATGAGCACGGTTATTGATAACAATAGACGGGAACTGCATACGGATGAATGTGGCATCTTCATCAACACAACCGGGCGGCGGTCGATCTATGCTCCAGGCAGTCGCGTCATGTGGTGCGAAACACCGTTGCCAAAGCCTGCCGTACCATCAGGCTACGATTTTCTGGGAGATCGGGTTCGCGCCTCCCAACGCATCCGCACGCTGTTCCGTGAGGGCATCAACTGTGGCCTGCACACATCACCCACGCTCGATACGTTGCGCAATGCCCTGGGTGAAGCCCTGTTCGCGGCCTGGCGTATAGAGGCCGGGCAGGACATTATCGGCCATATGCCCCAACCCCTGCTTGCGGCAAAAGCCTATATTGACCAGCACTACGCGGAAAAACCCGACCTGGAACAACTGGCGACAGTCGCCAATGTTACGCCCCCTTACCTGATCGACCTGTTTCGTCGGCATCAGGGCATGACCCCCATGCGCTACCTGCGCACAGTCAGGGCCCAGGCGGCGTTACGCCTTATACAACATACAGACATGACCCTGGCCAGCATTGCGGACATTACCGGCTACGGGTCCGCTTTTCATCTCTCGCGGGAAATCCGGCAGATAAATGGCCTCAGCCCTCGCGGCATACGACAACGCGGCCTTCATGGCCGGACATCCATCGCCATGGGCGAAAGTATCCGCCTGACAGACACACACAACCCTTGCGCCAAACCGGCACTTGAAAGGACATGCCCCATGACACACCATATTCCCGTGATCGATATAACAGCCCTGCGCCATGGCACCAGTGCGGAGCAAGAGCCTGTGGCCGCCGCCCTTGGCGCGGCATGCCGCGAGGCCGGTTTTTTCTATATTACCGGCCATGGTGTTGACCCAGAAACGATGGCAAAACTTTTTGATGCCTCACGCATGTTTTTTAACCAGTCCGCTGCCGCCAAAGAGGCTATCGCAATGAGCCGGATTGAAAAAACCGGGGTTATGTCGGCCTGGGTGTTGAACGCCTGGACACAACCTCCCTGCCAGACAACAAGGAAGCCTTCAACATCAGCCCCAACCAGCCAGATGACGCGGCTGCATGGCCTGCGCTGCCAGGATGGCGTGACCTGATGATGTCGTATTTTGCAACCTGCCTGAATATTGGGGCGGCACTGCACCGCGGGTTTGCCCGCGACCTTGGGGTTGATGAGAATTTTTTTGTCGATAAGTTCCAAAACCCAATGTCAACACTGCGTCTTTTGCACTACCCCCCCGCCACAGGCGCCAGTGCGGCAGCCACCTCCAAGGACCAGGCTCCGGGAGCGGGAGCCCATACGGATTATGGCAATGTGACAATCCTGGCCGTCAATGGCGTCTCCGGTTTGCAGGTACGTCCGCGTGGTGGTGATTGGATGGATGCTCCACTCATTCCGGGCACCTTTATTTGCAACATCGGTGACTGCCTGATGCGCTGGAGCAACGATGTGTATGTTTCCACCCCCCACCGCGTCTTGCGCCCAGATGGAGAACGCTATTCCATTGCTTTTTTCCTGGACCCCGACGCAGACGCGCTGGTCGAACCGATTGTCAGCCAGCCAGATGAAAGCCCGCACTACCCCCCCGTAAGCGGATACGACTATCTGCAGGAAAGGCTGCGGGCAACATACGGGCACAAGAACTGAGCAGAACAAAAGTGTAGCCACATGGCCAAATAACCTGGGCATGGGCCGCGCTTTACAAATATGTCACATCACTCTTTTCGGGGGTTATTCAGCCAATATCCTGTGCATTGGAGGATTATGGATGATACTGTGACCTGCAACAAACTTTCTGAATATCCAAAACAGCCTGCATAACCGGAAGGCATCGGAATGAAACTGACAGAAAAACTTGCGAACATATTTCGTTCCGAAGTAAAAACAATCTCGCCCCCGGATTCTGTTGATGAGCGTCTGCCCTTAAACAAGCTCATTATTTATGGCGCTCAACACGTCTGTACGTTTTATGCGGCCGCAATTCTTGTTCCTGTCATTCTGGCCAACGCGCTCGGCCTGTCCAGAAGTGACCTGCTGCATCTTATCAATGCTGATCTTTTTACGTGCGGGATCGCATCATTACTGCAATCGGTAGGGATAGGAAAAATTGGTGTCCGCCTGCCATTGCTGCAGGGCGTAACATTCACGGCCATGGTGCCCATGGTGACTATTGGTGTTGCCGCGGGCGGTGGCATTAACGGGCTGCGGGAAATCTATGGCGCGATTCTGGTTGCCGGTCTGTTTGCCTTTTGCATGGCGCGGTATTTTTCAAGCATTGTCCGTTTTTTTCCACCCGTTGTCATGGGGTCGACCATTCTTATCGTCGGGCTGGCCCTGCTGCCGGTCGCGGCAAATGATATTGTCGGGGGCGAGAGCCCCAGCATAATACAGAACACCGTGGACATGAAAAATATCTATTATGCCCTGGGCACATTTTTCATCATCATTATCATGCAAAGAATGTTCAGTGGGTTTCTTTCCACGATAGCGGTCCTGCTGGGCATGGCCCTAAGCTCGGGCGTTGCCATGCTGCTTGGTGACATGAAAGTCCATGATTATAACACGCTCCCATGGGTTAGTTATACGCAGCCATTCTACTTTGGCACGCCGATCTTCCATATTGCCCCCATCCTGTCCATGACTGTTGTCATGATTATCGCCATGGTTGAAACATCCGCCGGGGTTTATGCCATTGGCACTATTGTAAAACGAAAGATCAGTTCGGATGATATTGCCGCAGCTATCCGCGCAGATGGCCTGGCTACCTTTCTTGGCAGTATTCTCAATTCATTCCCCTATACCTGCTACGCGGAAAATGTCGGCCTTGTCCGCATGACAGGCGTGCGCAGCCGATGGGTCATTGCCGCGGCATCGGTGATTATGATCCTGCTCAGCAGTTTTCCAATGTCCGCGGCTCTTGTTGCAAGCATCCCCGCCCCTGTTCTGGGTGGCGCATCCCTTGCCATGTTTGCGACAGTTGCAATCATTGGAGTGCAGATTTTAAATCAGGTCGATTTTGACGATCATAATAACATCATTATCGCCGGCTCCAGTGTCGCGCTCAGCATGCTTATCACCGCCCAGCCCCATATTACCGACAGCCTGCCCTCGTGGATCCAGATCATCTTTGGCAGCGGCATTACTGTTGGCGCCCTTACCGCCATTTTTCTCAGTCTTCTTCTCAACCACATTCTTCCCACAAGAAAGGTGGATAAGGCCTTATAAGGGTAGTCCCGGTCCTGCATGAAAACCACAAATGGCAGATGACCGGGAATAACAAATCCCTAGCGCAGGGAGCACCCTTCGACAAAGGGCAGGATATGGGCAATTGTGCCAGCCGGGTTGGCAACCTGTGGCGCGTGGCCCGTATGCATGCTGACCACCCGTGCCCCCGGCACAAGGGCTTGCATCCGGCGTTGCACAGGCAGAATAACAGAACGATCCTCCGTTGCCTCAATGTACAGCCGTGGCACCCGGCCAAAGCGTTCGGCAGTAAGGCCTGCACGCAGGTCCAGCCCACCCAGTCCCTGTGGCGTCAACCGCCGGGATGCGGCAATCGCAACATCTGCTGAACAGTCCTGAAGAAAAACGGCCACAGCCGCTTCTGGCGGCACAACGGACACAGTCCCCGCCTCTGACCAGTGGAGGTAGGGATTAATCCCCGTAGCGTGCGGATACCGGGGCAGCATCTGTTCCACTACCTGCCCAAATCCCATTTTGTCGGGCAGCATCATCCCCGCTATGTAGGAGATGCACCTTACCTGCCCGGGCCAGCGCTCCGCCACGGCGGACGCCACGACCCCGCCCCCCGAATGGGCGACAAGACTGACCGGGCGCTCCAGGCGAGCCATCAGATCGCCCACATGCGTCACATATGTTTCAAGACTGGCCGCACCTGGTGGCGTGCCGTCAACCCCGTTGCCCGGCAGGTCCACCGCGTGCACAGGCAAGGCGGTATGCTGTGTCCATACGTCCAGAAAACGCGCCCACACCCACGCCCCCTGCCATGCGCCATGAATCAGAATAACCGGATCGCACATGCCGCTCATCAGCCGTACGTCCGTGCATACATGGTGCGCAAATGTTCCTCAACGGTCACAGGCGGCCACAGGGGGGCTTCTCCTGCGGGAACACACCCTGCCAGACAGTCAATCACCTGATCGGGGTTGCCGGTATAGAAAAATGGCACCGAATACCGCTCATGGCCTGATGTGTTGATGACCCGATGCAAGGTGGACCGGTAACGGTTATTGGTCCACCTTGCGATCATGTCCCCCAGATTGATAATGAAACTGCCTGGCACGGGGGTGGCGTCAAGCCATTCTCCATCCGCCATCCTGACCTGTAGCCCCCCGCTGTTGTCCTGTAACAGCAAGGTCAGTCCGCCAAAATCTGTATGCGCCCCGGCCCCTTTCTCGCCAGGAAGGGGGCGTGCTGGCTGTGGCGGGTAATGGAGCAGCCGCAGGGTTGTCAGCGGATTACGGCAAAACGCTTCAAAATGATTTTCCGGCAGGTCAAGCGACAGCGCCATGCCGCGCATCAGTGTTTCCGCAAGGGTTGTCATGGCCTGCCTGTATTGTTCCATCACCAGACGGAACTCGGGCAGTTCGGGCGGCCACTGGTTTGGCCCCTGGTTAAACCGCCGCGCCACCACATCCGGGTCGGTCAGAGGTTTTTCCGGGCCGGAATAAAAGCCTTCCTTCAGGTCTGGGGGTGTTCCCGCCTCCAGCGTCTGGTCACGCAAGGGTTCATAACCCCGCTGACAAAACGATTGATTTTTGTTCAGCGCCTGCTTGGCGGCCTCGGGCAGGGCAAAGAACTGGCGTGACTGGGCAAAGACCTTGGCGATCAGGTTCGCGGGAATACCATGATCAACACAATAGAAAAAACCCATGTCGCGGCATGCCACCTTCAACGCATGCCCCACCTGTGCACGGACCTGGGGGTCTTGCGCATTAAGCCCCGCAACGGAAATAAGGGGGAGGGCCCGCTCTGTCGGACTTGGAGGAGTGTTCTGGGTCATGCTTTTCGTTCCTATATCGTTACGATAATGTGTACTTCCAAAGAAACGAATTGGCTAGAAATATCGTGCTCAAAGGCGTATTTTACAAACGCCGTCCGCAACGCCTCCAACCGCGACAAAGCCTCCGGCCTTGAAATCGCACAGGCCCTGAAAGCGGAGCTTCCAGGCTGGACAATTATGTATTGCGATGAATTCCGTTGGCAATTCCAAAAGGAACTGGGCCTGACACCGGATGCATGTCACTACGAGGTTTAACCGGGCACACGGAGCAGGGGGCCGGTTGACCCGGCCTCCTTGCCCCTCGCGTTTTCAGGTCACCTTTTTTCCAGCGTGCCCCGTTTTCGCCTCCACCGTACCCGGCTTCAGACATGAAAGCACATGGGCACGATGCTGGCAGTAGCTGGCTCAGGGCGTATGGATCAGCTTTCTGTTCAGGAACTCTTCAATACCAAATTCGGAAAGTTCCCGGCCATATCCAGAATTCTTGACCCCGCCAAATGGCAGGTCAGGTGCGGTACCTGTTATGTCATTGATAAACACCATACCGGCTTCAACCTGCTGGGCGAGGTGATCGCCACGCTGCACGTTGGCCGTATGGATGGAACAGCCAAGCCCGTAGGGGGAATCATTGGCCAGTGCGATGGCTTCCGCATCATTTTGCACCGGATAGACGATAGCGACCGGACCGAAAATTTCTTCGTAAAAAATGGGGTTATCCCTGGTCACATGGGTCAGGATCGCCGCCTGCATGAAAAAGCCTTCATGGCCAATGCGCTTGCCGCCACAAACGAGTGTGGCGCCGTTTTCCACCGCTTTTTCAACCTGGGAGAGAGCATGTTTCATGGCGATTTCGCTGCTCATCGGGCCGTGGGTCACACCCTGTTCCAAGGGATTGCCATACTGGAACGTCTGCAGGGTCGCCTGTAGTCTGGACGTAAAATCCTCAATCAGGGACTGGTGCACAATCATGCGCTTGGCAGCCGTGCAGACCTGCCCGTTATTGCCCATTCTGGCGGCCGCCGCACGGGGGACAACCACGTCCAGGTCGGCATCATCGAGCACGATAAACGCATCCGACCCACCAAGTTCCATTGTGCTTTTTTTCAGCGCACGGCCTGCCTGCGCCGCAACAGCACTCCCTGCGCGTTCACTGCCGGTCAACGCGACACCGCGCACCTCGGGACGACCGATCAAAATTTCCGACTGTTCATTGGTGATAAACAGATTGGTATATGCTCCTTGAGCAATTCCGGCCTCTTCAAACAGGGCTTCAAAGGCCAGGGCGCATTGCGGAACACCTGGCGCGTGCTTTACCATGACCACATTGCCCGCCATAAGGTTGGGAGCGGCAACACGCGCGAGCTGATAATATGGAAAATTCCATGGCTCCACACAATAGATCACACCCAACGACTGGCTTACAACCCGCGCCCGACCCTGTGTGACAGGCATGTCCTTGGGAGCGAGGAATGTTTCCGCCTTGTTCGCGTAATAGGAAAGAATATCGGCCGAGAGTTCAATCTCCCCAATGGCTTCAGCCAGAACCTTACCCATTTCCACGCTTATCAGGCGGGCATGTTTTTCCTTGTTGGCCCGCAGAAGATCCGCGGCCCGGTTGAGCAGTGCGCTGCGTTGGGCAATGGAATGGTCGCGCCATGTGTTCTGCCAGAACCCGTGCGCCTGCTCCAACTTCGTGAGCATTTCATCGGTGGTATGCAGGTCAAAAATCTTTTCCGTTTTACCTGTGGCCGGATTAAGCGTGCGGTAGGGGCTCATGGATTTTTGTCCTTTGTATAGACTTCAAGGCTATAGGCGGGGGTCTATCTATATCCAAATGGATATAGATAGGGCAGCCAAAGCTAGGCCATTTTCCCCCAAAGGGCGACATCTGGAGGGAATAACTCACGAATATGTGCGCATGTCCATCTTTCGCCACATAGAGCGCGCACCCTTGGGCAAGGGCAATTGCTGCCGCTTATGGGATAGTGCGAGAAAACCATGCAGTTTGTCAGCGCAGTTAACAGATTTGGCTGGGGCCAGCGTGATGATCCCCCCTCCGGCATATCCCTGCATGACTGGTTTGCACGCCAGCTTACCGAGCCTGACGCCGCCGCCTTCGGGCACCTGGGGTCCAGTGCGGATGGGCTGATCGCCCTGCGGGAACAACGCAAGACCAAACAGCAGGGTGACCCCCTGGTCAAACCGATCTTTCAGGCCGAAGTGGCCGCCCAACTGGACAACCTGCTGGTGACCGCACAGCCTTTTCGCGAGAGGCTCTGCTGGTTCTGGTTCAACCATTTTACGGTCAGCCTGCGCCAGGGCAGTACCCGCCCGGTCATTGGCGCCTATATGCGCGAGGCCATTCGTCCGCATGTGGATGGTGTTTTTTCAGATATGCTTGTCGCTGTCATGCGTCATCCGGCCATGCTGATGTACCTGGACAATACCGGCTCCATCGGCCCTGCCAGCCCCACGGGGCGCAAAAGCCATCACGGGCTTAACGAAAACCTGGCCCGTGAATGTCTGGAGTTGCACACACTCTCCCCCGCGGCAGGGTACACCCAGGCGGACGTAACATCCTTCGCGGCGATCCTGACCGGCTGGGGTCTTGACATGAAAGCCGAGCAACCCGGCTTTACATTCCGGGAAAAAGCGCATGAGCCGGGAGCAAAAAAGCTGATGGGCCGAACCTTCCCCGAGGGCGAGGAGGGCGGGATGCAGGCCCTCCGTTTTCTGGGAACCCACCGGGCGACCTACCACCATATAGCCACACAGATGGTGGGGCACTTCATAACCGACACCCCCACCCCGCAGGACGTCAGCCATGTCGCCTCTGTCCTTCAGGCAAGTGGCGGCAACCTGCGGCTAGCCTCCCTCGCCCTGACCGACCTGCATGATCCCGCCCGCGCCAGTGGCAAGTTCCGCTCTCCCATGGACTACACCACCGCTGTCATGCGGGCCCTGTCGTCTGGGGGGGCACCAAGCCTGCCGGATGACCCACATTCCCCCGCGCACCAGCTTGCGGCAGGCTTTGCCTCCCTTGGTCAACCGTTGTGGACCGCCCCCCTCCCCAATGGCTGGGGCGACAGGGCGGCAGAATGGTGTACCCCTGCGGACATGCTGGCCCGCACGGACTGGGCATGGAAAAGAGCCGCGCATGCAACGACCATGGACCCGATGGATGTTGCCCGGATTGCCCTTGGCCCCGCACTGCGCCCACAAACCGAGCATGCAATACACAATGCAGGCTCACGCCAGGATGCGTTGACCCTGCTTTTTTCCTCCCCCGAGTTCCAAAGGCGCTAACTTCCATGCTGATCCCCCGCCGCACCGCCCTGCTGGGTCTGGCTGCCAGCTGGACACTCGGGCGCTCCTCCCTCGCCTTCGCCAGCGCGCCCGGCGGACCGGATGACCCGCGCTTTGTGGTCATTCTCCTCCGGGGCGCACTGGATGGCCTGTCGGCTGTCACACCCTATGGTGACGCGGACCTCAAAACCTATCGTCGTGACCTTGTTCTGCCCGAACCCGGTCAGGCGGGTGGCCTGCTGGATCTGGGAGGTTTTTACGGACTTCACCCCAGCCTGCGCACCCTCCACGGCCTCTATGGCGATGGGCAGATGCTCCCGGTGCATGCCGTGGCGGGCCATTACCACAGCCGCTCCCATTTTGAAGCACAGGACTACATGGAAAGTGGCGCGGATAACCGCCTGAGCAGCGGCTGGCTGAACAGGGCTGTTTCAATCCTTCAGGGCAAAACGGACAGGCCGGATGGGTACGGGTTGGCCATGGGGCTGACTGTTCCCCTCCTGCTCCGCGGGCCCGCACGGGTTGGCAGTTACGCGCCCGCTGGCAGCCAGCACCCGGACACGGACCTCTACAACCAGATTCTCGCCCTCAATGCCTCGGACCCCCTTACGGGGCCCGCTTTGCGCCGCGGCCTGCAGGCCAGGGACTTCACGGATGCCACCATGACCAGAATGACAGCATCCCTCCCGCCAGACAAAACCCACAAGCCCGATGCCTTTACACAGCTTTCAATTGCCGCGGGGAACATGCTGGCCACACCCCATGGTCCGCGTGTCGCCGCATTGGAGATCGGGGGATGGGACACCCACACCACCCAGATCAAGCGCCTGGAAAACCCCCTTGCCCAGCTTGACCGGGGCATGGCCGCCCTACGGCAAAGCCTGGGAAACACCTGGAAACGCACCGTGGTTCTGGCCATGACGGAATTTGGCAGAACCGTGCGCATGAACGGCACAGGAGGCACGGACCACGGCACCGCAACAGTTGCGATCCTGACCGGAGGCACCGTTGCAGGAGGAAAAGTGGGAGGAACATGGCCCGGCCTGCGCCCTGGCCAGCTTTTTGAAAACCGTGATCTGGCTCCCACGACCGACCTGCGCGCACTTGCCGCAGGGGTGCTCTGCGACCATCTCCGCCTGCCCGCCCCAGCGATTGCAACGGTCTTCCCCGGCGCCAGAACAGACCCGGCAAAAGGCCTTGTCACTTCAGGCTGACGATCATTTTCTGGTCCTGGTTTTCATAGTTTCAACACGGATTGTGCGAGTATGTTCCAACCTGCGTGCCCATTCTGACCACGGTCAGGGAGACTGTTCCAGTCCTGGAGTGATTGACGTGACCGTAAATACGGGACGAGCGCCGGGCCTGAAGTTTTCGTGGCCGCAAGCCTGCGTCTGGTTGACTGTTGAATGGTGCGGTGCGTAGTTGAAGCACCATGTTCTAATGACAAAGGATGATAACAGCGCAGATGGTGGAACAGCATAATAGGCCCCCTACCACGACTCCATTGGCTGTTGATCTGGACCGGACGTTACTTGTAACCGACACCTTGGTGGAACAGTTCCTGGGTGCGGCCTTTCGCTCTCCATGGCAAGCGGTCAAGGCGCTGGTCAGGCTACGTGCTGGCCGGGCATCCTTCAAACGGGCCGTTCTGCAGGGAAGCACGATTGACCCGGGCTCATTCCTGTTCAACCAGGAGCTTGTGGCCTATCTGCGAAAGCAGAAACAGGCGGGGCGCGCGCTGCATCTGGTCACTGCGGCGGACCAGGGCACGGCGGACCTTGTTGTCCGGAACATGGATATTTTTGACTCAGTCACAGGCTCTTCCCCACCACGCAACCTGAAGGGCCAGCACAAGCTCGCGTATCTGGAAAAGCGGTTCCCGGATGGTTTTTCCTACGCGGGGGACAGCCCGGCCGATCTGGCCATATGGAAAAAAGCCAACAGCGCGGTTCTGGTAGGGGTCAGCCAGTCCACCCGCACGGCCTTCAGCAAACTTGGCTGCCCGGTGGAACATGAAATCGACCGCCCTGCTGTTGGCCTGCGCGACTGGCTGAAACTTTTGCGTATCCACCAGTGGAGCAAAAATATCCTGCTGCTCGTACCCCTCATCCTCGGGCAGGCGTTTTTCCAGCCCCATGCCCTTATTGCCGTAGCGGTCGGGTTTGTCGCCATGGGTCTGGTAGCGTCGGGTACATATGTGATCAACGATATCAGCGATATCGCGGCCGACCGCACCCACCAGACAAAAAAGACCCGCCCCATTGCGCGGGGCAGTATTGATGCGGGCAAGGCCTTTTGCATGGCTCTTGTGCTCATTCTGCTCGGCTTCCTTGTCATGGCGACACAGTCACTCCCGGCAACGGAATGGCTTATGGTGTATCTGGCAGGCACGCTCTCCTATTCTCTGGTCTTCAAATGCCTGCCCATGATTGATGTGTTTATATTGGGTGGGCTGTACACCCTGCGCATCGTCATCGGGGTCTGTCTGGCGGAAGAGCAGCTCTCCCACTGGCTACTCATGTTTTCCTTCTTTTTCTTCTTCGCCCTGTCGATGGCCAAACGCCATGTCGAAATCACAAAGGCCGCAGCCCGGCCTGGAAGCGGAGTGGAAATCAAGGGACGGGGCTACCGGACGACCGATGCGCCACTGACACTGACCATGGGGGTCAGCACCAACCTTGTCGCCATTCTCGTACTCAGTCTCTATGTTGCATCCGACATTTATCCGCGACCTTTCTACAATCATCCGCAATGGCTCTGGGCGGCAGTCATTCTGGTCATGATGTGGTCATCGCGCATCTGGCTTCTAAGCCAGCGGGGAGAACTGGATGACGACCCCATCTCCTTTGCCATCCATGACCGCATAAGCCTGCTGATCGGGGTGGCGACCTGCCTTGTCTTCGTATTGTCCATGATATGACACGCAGCACGACCAGACTGGACTATACATCCTGGGGGCGTGTTGTACGCGTTCCCCACCAGGTTATCTCACCGGGTTATCGTGATGAATTACCCGCGTGCCTGCACATGGGCGCGGGCAAGGCTCCGCTACTGGCTGTTGGCATGCGCCGTTCCTATGGTGATTCGGTCATCAATACCGGCAACACCCTTGTCGACATGACCGGCCTTGACCGTCTGATCGCGTTTGATGCAACCACCGGACGGCTCCGCTGCGAGGCCGGAGCCACGCTTGACGATATCCTGCGCGTGATGGTGCCGCGCGGCTGGTTCCTGCCAACAACCCCGGGTACGCGTTTTGTAACCCTTGGAGGGGCTGTCGCCAATGATGTGCACGGCAAGAACCACCACCGTGCAGGCAGTATAGGCTGCGCGGTCAACAGCCTGACACTGCTCCGCAGCGACGCCCCCCCCCAGCGCCTGCACCCTGGCGAGCCGTTGTTCCACGCCACTCTTGGCGGACTGGGCCTGACTGGGATCATCTCGGACGTTGACATCACACTCATCCCCATCAAAAGCGCGTTCCTTGATGTGGAGCGAATTCCTTATGGCAATATAGAAGAATTTTTCTCAATCGCGCGTGAGAGTATGGAAGGGTTCGAACATACGGTATCCTGGATTGACTGCGCCAATGGCGGCCAGGCACTGGGGCGAGGCATTTTCCAGCGGGCCAACTGGTGCCAGGATGGCCCGCTGACGCCACACCAGAGCCGGGGAGGGCTGGCAATCCCTTTCGATCTACCCACCCATATGCTGAACGGCACGACAATCCGGTTGTTTAACACGCTGTATAACCATTTGCAGCAACGCGGAGCCCACCGGCAGAGAACGCATTACGCTCCTTTTTTCTACCCCCTTGATTCCCTGCGCAACTGGAACCGGATGTACGGTCCGGCGGGACTTTACCAGTATCAGTGCGTCATCCCCCAGCCCCATGCGCAGGAGGCGATTGAAGCACTCGTGCGCGTTATTGCCGCATCCGGGGCCGGGTCGTTTCTTGCGGTGTTGAAGACATTTGGCGCAAGGAGTGCTGGCGGGTATCTCTCTTTCCCCCTGGAAGGAGCCACACTGGCCCTTGACTTTGCCAATCGCGGGGCGGAGACACTCCATCTCATGTCCCGGCTTGACCGGATTGTGGCGGAAGCTGGTGGTCGACTATACGCCGCCAAAGATGGGCGCATGCCCGCAGCAATGTTCCAGTCTGGATATACGGACTGGAATCGCCTGAAAAACTTGAAGGATCCGGCAACCAGTTCGGATTTCTGGAGAAGGGTGTCATACTAATGGGCCAAAAGATCATTATCCTTGGCGCGCTCTCGGCCATTGCCGAGGCTACGGCCCGCCGCTACGCCAGCAATGGCGCCCAACTCGTTCTGGTTGCACGCAACGCCGACCGACTGGAGCAACTGGCCCAGGACATGAAGGCCCGCGGCGCAGCGCGTTGCGACACGCGTACCCTGGACCTGGCGCAAGAGACCGACACTACCGCAGCCTTTGGGGACATGATGGTCGCACTGGGCGGGCAGGTAGATGCGGTGTTTGTCTTCTATGGCCTGTTGGGAGACCAACGGCATGAAGAGCACGACATTGTAGCAGCAGCCCGTACTTTACGCGTCAATTTTTCCAGTGCTGCTGAATGGTGTCTGGCCATCGCCAACCAGCTTGAACAGCAAAAAAAGGGGGTTCTTGTCGCGGTCAGTTCCGTTGCGGGGGATCGTGGGCGGCAGTCAAACTATATCTATGGCGCGGCCAAGGCGGGTCTTACGGTTCTGGTCGAAGGCATTGCGCACCGCCTGGCCCCCAAAGGCGCGCATGCGGTTGTGGCAAAGCTCGGTTTTGTGGATACGCCCATGACCGCCCATATCCGCAAAAAGGGCCTGCTCTGGGCCAAACCTGCCGATGTAGCGGAAAAGCTGGTTGCCATAGCGCAAAAACCTGACATGCCGGTTGTTTATGTGCCCGGTTTCTGGCGCCTTATCATGGCAATCGTATGCAATGTTCCCGCCCGTATTTTCCATAAGACCAAACTGTAAGTCAGCAGAGGACCATACCCAGTTTGACAAGCCAGAACCGGCATGCAGTCCCAGGTCTGTCTGGCCTGAATTCCTGCACCTTGAATCACACGCCAGCCACCTTGAAAATCCATGATGCCAAGATACCAGGAAGACTCTCAGCGCTTCTGTTCTGCGATAATATCCAAGATTAGCAGCGCAAACAAAGAATATGCATATTTGAGTATGATACGGGGATAGTTGTGAAATTAATTCAAAATATAATCAATTCTTCTGACACAAAAAATCAGAATTATCGAACCTTTTTATTACTTCTTTTTCTCACCCTATTGGCCATCCTGCCTAATGCGCTGCTTTTCTCTACTGATGAGATGGCCATTTATATGGACCCAAGGCCTCTTTATGGCCTTGGCGTTGCTCAGGCTGAGGATGGCCGTTACAGTTACGCCGCCGTGTGCTGGATATTGTCCATACTCAATATGGATTATCAGTCTTTTGTAGTTCTCTCCATGGTATCCTATGCTTTTGGTTTGGCTACTCTCTATTTTTCCCTTTTCAAAACAGCCCGACAGGACATTAATTCATCGGCGCTTCTTGGGTTTATGGCCTTCCTGACATTTGGCCTGTCCCTTGACCAGATGCAGTTCGATGTACAATCCTTGCAGTATGCGGCCTGCCTGTTTGCTGTCAGCACCATTGCCATGCTGGTATCCTCTTCCCGCAAACCTCTTAATATACTGGTTATCGGAACAGCAATTTTTGCCTGTGGCATAGGGTTTTACCAGAATATCCTACAAATTACGGCCTATTTTATTCTGGCCCTCCTGGTTCTTCAGAACGCCGGCAACCGCGCATGGAAACCCATGCTGAAGCAGGCCTCACTCATGGCCGGGTGCGCTGTACTTGGTTCTGTCTTCTATGTCCTCATCAATACAACCCTAAAACACATGGGTGCTCCATGGTTTCAGAACTATCCTGTAAGAACACTTGGAATATCCTACGCGCTTAAAAACTTTCCCAAATACTTGCTCACAATCCCACAAGCATTTGGCATTATCGGGCATCGTTACACTACTCTGCTACCCTATATTGTTGCATTGCTTATTCTTGCTGTAACCGGATTTTATTTCAGCCGTTGCTGGAAACAGGGGCAACGTCAGCGCGTCATTGCCGTTCTGCTTGTCTTTTCCGCCCTTCTGGTCCTGCCAAACCCGGCCAACCTGTTGCTTGCCGGATTCTGGCCAACAGCCCGTACCCTTTGTGCCTTTGCTCTGTTCCTTGCGGTATTGGTGACCCTGGCAAGCCATAACAAGATAGGAGTATGGTTTGCGCTCATTCTGGTTGCCACACAAAGTGGAGTGGTCGTTAAAAATTACGCCCAACGCCTTAACCAATGGGTAGCGGACACCGCGGTGGCTGAAAATCTGATTTTTGCAGCTTATCAGAACACGCCAGTGGGAACGCAACCAAAGATTGTTTTGGGTGTCCTAGAAAGAGATATGGGCATTGCCTCTCCCAGACCTTATGCTTACGGAATTTCAATGTTCAACGAATCCTGGTCCGCAGCAACTTTCGTGCACTATATCAGCGGTGGAAAAGTGAATGTTCTTCTAGATGATGGAACAGTCTGCTCAACACCACAGAAAACCCTGACCATCACCCCGACAAAAGATGGCATTAACGCCTGTTTTGCACACGACTAATATATGCTTTTTCTGTTACCCAAACCTCTACCCTAATGCGATAGAGACCTGCTCCCCCTATACGCAAACGACCCTACGCTGCGCGCCACGGCAGCCTCTCCCGTTCCCCAACCAGGCATAATCTTGTTGGGGAACGAGGTCTTGTTTTTGGCCTATGCCCAAGAAGCCGAGCACACCTCAGACAGACCCCTTATCAAGGAACAGGCACCACCGGCTGACACGTTGCTTTAGTACTCAGATGCTTCTCCCAAAGACAGCATGAGACGATTAGCCCAGTTAAAAAAAGCCGATGCCTGGATAAGATCAAGAATTTCCTCTTCTGAAAAACCAGACTCTTTCAAGATTTCAATATCTTTTTCACCGAAGTGGTTCCCGCTTTCTGTCAGGCGTATTGCCGTGCGCACAACATCCGCATTGCGTCCGCTCAGGGCCGCTTTTTTTCCATTATCCAAAAGATTTTGTACATCCTGCTCGTTTTTAGAAAACTGCAAGGAAAACCGGGCATGGACAGACGCACAATAAATGCAGCCATTATAGCGTGACACCGCAGTTGCAGCCAGTTCACGCTCCGCGCGGGGCAATCCGCCGGAGGAATAGAAAATATCCTTGTCCAGCCGCGTTCTGGCACCCAAAACATCGGGGTCACGCGCGAGGAGACGGAAATATGCCGATTTTTCCCGGGCACTGTCCACAAGACCATCATAATGCCGCTGGGTCAGGTCTTCTGGAGCCAGGGGAGTAATCCACGCCAGCCAGTCGAGTTGACTGAGCGTGAATTTGTTGACCGGCCTGGTATTGGAATACGAGAGAATACTAGTCATGGTTTGCGCCCTGTGTTGTCTGAGCAGAAGACGAGGCTGCAAGAGCCGAAAACCCGGAAACAATACGGACCTGAAAGCTCAGGAAAGAAATAAGCTGGGACAGAACGACAAGACCATCTTCAGTCCATCCGGCAGCCACAAGTCTGGCAAGAGCCGCGGAATTGGCATCACGCGGGTGGGTCGCCAGCAGGTGCGCATGTTCCAAGGCCGCGCTTAGACGAAAACCGAAAATCTTCTCATTCTCAGGTGTATTTTTCCATACCTCTCCTGTGCTGTCCTCCACGCTCAGCGGACCTTGCGGGTACGTGCCCCAGGGGCCATTGGCACTGGCCTGTTGCAAAACCTGCGTAAGGGCCTCCGCCCATGGGGGAGAAACATCACGCAACAGAGCCATATAATGGCGATGGGTTACCGGATTTTGGTACAACCCTGCCACGAATGTGGCAATTGCACGCCGCTCTTCCAGACTGACCGGCCCTGGAATTTGTGGGTAAAGCAAAAGCTGGTAGCTGAGTTCGGCCTGTTCACGCGCGACGGCTCGGCGCTGGTAGTTCCTGGCGACAGGGCTCCCTGGCCTTATCCCCGCGAGCTGTTCAATAATGGTCAGTCCATCTGCACTATGTTGTCCCATCTTGCTACGCTTTCCTGCGCAAATCAGCCACGGTTGACTTGCCCCACCCCAGGGCAGGCGCGACCTGCGTTGCAAACAGTTCAAGCGAACGCAGGATAAAAGAGTGTGGTGGATCAACAGAGTGCACCTGAATGGTTACCTCGGTCGCATGCTCCAGGGTTCGATCCGCGGACAAGGAGCGCACCACTTCCTCTGGCGTACCAAGATGCACATCGAATGTTCGCAAAAGACTTTCTATGCTGCTGTCATCGATTGTGTGGCCACTGGCGCGAAATTTTTCCACCTGCCGTACCAGACCCGTACGGGCAAAGTCCAGAGCCTGCGCCCGATCGTCCGCCACAAACACACTGCGTGACGCCATGATCCGTGGCGCCACCTGCGCGGGCAGACTTTTCAGGTATGCCTGCACCAATGGAAGCTGAATGTCGGCCAGGCTGGCCCCTTCCTGCCCCTGAAGGCGCGGCTGGGTACGGGAGAGCATCAAGCCGTCCCCCGCCTCCCCCGCCTTATGCGCGCCAATGGCTGAAAATGTCGCCTGCCAACTCCGCAAGTCCAAACCACGCCCAGATGGCCACAAATAATTATGGCCTGGAAGGGCTTCTCCCCTCCATGCGGTTTTGACGATACCGAGGTTGCGGTCCATCAGCGCATGTCTTTGGGCAAACTGCTGGCCAAAGGCCTCATATGACCGCGGTGTTCCCCCCGAGCCAAACCCCACTTCCAGCCGCCCCCCCGACAGAATATCCGTTACAACCGCGTCTTCGGCAACCCGGATAGGATCTTCCATGGTCAGGGTAACAACGCCGGTTCCCAGGCGAATGTTGGTGGTGCGGGCAGCCACGTAGGACAGAAAGGGGAAAAGTGCGGGCAATCCTCCCTCATCGCCATGAAAATGATGCTGTGCGACCCATGCCGTCTCGAACCCAAGAGATTCTGCTTTTTCTATTTGCGCCGCAGCCAAAGCATAACGCTCGTCCGCAGGCACATCATCCAGAAGTCTTGTAAAAAAACCTATCGATTTAACGCTCATTTTCAACGCACCCAAATAAATACAAAACTTTCCAACAACCTGTATTCATCCACCTATATTTTAGATTACGGCCATAGGTTTATTCCCATATTTTCCATGAATACCTGGTCATTATTCAAAAATAAAAACCGTACCTCATCTTCACCACCAGACAGGTGAACACGGATCAGCTACCCACGATTAAAACCACACCACATCGTAAAAACAACAAAAAACTTATTTTTTTAGATAATTTTTTTTAAACTTGACGAATCGAGTTAATTATAATCATGCTAATTTTGATAGTTAAATAGGATATTCACATGAAAATAGCGTGTATATGTTGCCCTCACAAGCAGGAAACCGAAATGAACAATCTGGATTTTTTGATTATGGACAATGGGAAAAATGGTAAAGTTGAAGCAAAACAGCCGCATTAAAGCAGGGATATCCCTTGCGATCATATTCCCATCCTCGGCTTTTTCTGTCGCGGTACAGGCCCGCACAACAGATCTTTCCGCCACATCCGTGGAAGAGTTGACGGTTTCCAAAGATACGAACGATATCCCTCCCGCCTTTCGTACATCCACGCCTCGGCATAGTACAACACGCGTGACCGTTATCACCGGGGAGGAACTGCTTAAAACCGGGCAGACAAACGTCATCAACGCCTTGCAACAGGCATCGCCCGAAATCAACGCCCCACCAGGTGGTGGCGGGGCCGGGTATTCAACAACGCCAACCCAGACGGTTATCCTGCGCAACCTCAACGCGGATGAAACCCTGGTGCTGGTGAACGGCGTACGCCGCCATGCCAGTGCGCTGGGCAACTGGAGCTATGGTCCAGCACAGGGAACCGAACCGGCCGACCTGAGCCTGATCCCGATCAGTGCGATTGACCATGTTGAAGTCATTACCGAAGGGGCCACAGCCCTGTACGGGCAGGACGCCATTGGCGGGGCGGTCAACATCGTGCTCAAAAGCGGGGCGCGTAACGGCGGCACCGTCAATGTGCAAAACAGTGGGTACTACAAGGGCGATGGCCAGGGTGTTACCGGCTATGGCGATATCTCACGCACCATTGGCACCAAAGGTGGCGGCATGGATCTGGCCTGGCAGGTTCAGAACCAGCTCCCCACCCACCGCGATGGCACCAACACCACCTTGGGTGATGTCAACCGCATTGAAGGTGTCAGCCGAACCCTTTCGGAACTTTTCGCCTTTAACGCGCATATGCCCGTGACACAGTCCATTCGAGCGTACCTGACCGCAACACTTGCACACCGCGTAACCGACCGTATTGGCTTTGTGCGCGGTGTAAACAACATCAACAATGTGCCATCCCTGCACCCTGACGGCTTTGAACCCATTGAATCCTTTGATGAAATGGATTTTCAGGTCAATGGCGGCCTACGGGGCACACTGGGCGGGGATGTGGCCTGGAACACCTATGCCTCGTTCGGCCGCGAACAGGTGAACCAGGGAGCCTATGATGATAACAACCCCACCTTTGGCCCGGAAAGCCAGACGCGCTTTGACATGGGCAAGATCATCAACACCGAGTTGATCGGCGGGATCAAGTTTTCCAAAAACTTTGTTATTCCCTCCCTGTCAAAGCCCGCGGCACTGGAATGGGGGCTGGAATACCGCCATAACAGCTACCAGATTGGCGCGGGCGATTATCAGTCCTGGGCAACAGGCCCTTATTATAACGGGCTGAACTCTCCTGGCTCAACCGGGTATAACGGTTTTCAGCCCTCCAACGCAGGGAACTGGTCGCGGGATATTTTTGACGGCCATGTCGGCCTTGATTTTTTTGTCACGCCCAAATGGGAATGGACATTGGGCGGGCATGTCGTCAATTATTCCGACACGGTCACCGCACCCACGGGCTCAATTGGTACACGCTATAATTTTACAAAAACCTTTGCTGTGCATGCAAATGTCAATACCGGCTATCGCCCGCCCACGCTGGGCGCGATCCATTACGATGCCATTTCCTCCGGCCCTGGATATACGACCGTCAATCTGGCTGAAACAAGTGAAGTGGCCCGCCTGCTTGGTGCACACGAACCAAAAGGGGAATATTCGCGCAGTTACAGTATCGGACTGGACTACAGGCCAATTCCAGACCTGCAATTAACGCTTGATGCCTACCGCATCGACATTAACGACCGGATTGAAAGCACCAGTGCTTTTTCAGGTTCTGTCATGGCGGCGTATCTGGCGGCCAACGGGGTTGGCAACAACATTACCTACGCCAGTTACATGACCAACATCGGCAACACCAGCACCAATGGTTTTACCGCCAAGGCCACGTATAAATTTCCCATCCGGCCCGCTTATGGTGAACTGATCGGATCGGCACAGATTAACGCAGCCGACACGGAAATGACCCATTACGCATCAACACCGGCCATTCTGACAGCACTTGGACAGAGCTATTTTTCCAAGGCGGCTGAAACGGAACTGCTCCGCTCCTCACCCAAGAACAAGGAGTCCTTCTCCCTCAACTGGACCAAGGGCCGCTTTAGCGTGTTTGTGCAGGAACAACGCTACGCTGGCGTTGCCTGGGTTGTGTACCAAAGCGACCCAAGCACGTACTGGACGCACGTACGGCCACAGGTCATTACCAACCTGGAAGTCTCCGCCAAGCTGGGTCACGGCTTTACCGCAACACTTGGCGCAAACAACCTGTTCAACAAATACCCGACGCATACAAACCATAAGGCTCTACTGGAAAGCAGTGGTGTTTTTGCTTACCCCATGACCGCACCCGGCGGTTATGAAGGCGGCTATTACTATGCCCGCATGGGTTACACTTTTTAAAAAATGGATTTCATGCTTCTTTTACATCGCCATTTTTCTGTTGTCATGGCTGTGTCGGCCCTGCTTGCAGGGGGGACTGCGTGGGGGCTCTCAACGCCATTTTTCCCCGCGTCAACATGGGCCGCCACACCTGTACAGCACGGCAAAGCGCTGCTGTACCTTGAAAGACAGGCGCATAAATCCCTCTACCCCCCAGCCGGGGGGTTTTACCCCAATGGTGGTATTCTTGCCCAGATCACCGACCGGTTGACCTGGCAGAACACACACACGCTCGCCATTGAGCCATGGCTTGCAACGTCCTGGCAGATCAACGCCGACAACACTGTCTATACGTTCGAGTTGCGCCCCGACATAACATTCTCGGATGGCACACCCGTTGACGCCACGGCCGTTGCCCTCAACTTTGATACTTACGGCAAGGGCAACATGGCCCTGCACCTGCCTCCATCCGAGGTGATCAATAATTATGACCATAGCGAGATTGTAGGCCCGCATACGGTCCGTTTTTACTTCAGCAAACCATCTCCGGGTTTTCTTCAGGGTACCTCCGTTATCGGGTCCGGCCTTGTTTCCCCCTCGACGTTGCACATGCCACTGGAACAGTGGGGGGATGGCCGCAATATCATCGGTTCTGGCCCATTTGTCGTGCAAGACGAAGTGCCTGGAAAATCCACCACACTGCACGCCCGCCCCGACTATGCCTGGGGCCCGGCCGAACTGGCCCCCCAGGGCCCCGCAAAACTGGAAGAGGTGCGGATTCTGGTTGTACCCGAGGACAGTATTCGCATTGGCGCTTTTCTGAGCGGTCAGGCAGACTTTATCCGTGAGGTCGAAGCCTATGACGAGGGGCAGATTATCCGCAGCGGTAATCTACTGTACGCACCCTCCACGCGTGGTGTGAATGACAGTGTGGTTTTTCGTCCCGACAATGACAAGGTCGCGGACAGGCGTGTACGCCTGGCCCTGCTGCGCGCCACCGACCGGCAGGAAATCCTGCGCACGCTGTTTTCTCCGCGCTATCCACTGGCACGTTCCATCCTTGCTGCCAACACGCAGGGTTTTCAGGACCACAGCGCCGAGCTGGGCTACAACCCGACCGAAGCCGCGCACCTGCTGGACGAGGCAGGCTGGCTGCAAGGCCCCGATGGCTGGCGGCACAGAAACGGGCAGACCCTGTCCCTTGGCATCCATGTTTCCGCACCACATCCCCAAAGCCGCAGCATGCTTGTTCTTCTTGCCCAGCAATGGCGTAGAGTCGGCGTAAGGCTGGATATTCTGACCGGCAGCCCCGCCATGGTGGTGCTGGATGACCTGGACCCACAAACCACCCCGTTGTACCAGGCCGAAGTCGGCCGGGCGGACCCGGATGTGCTCAAAAGTGCCTATTACCCGACCAACCGGAATGTGCTGCTACAAAAAGGCGGACAAAGCCAGCACGTCCAGCATTTCACGGACCCGGAATGTAACAGGTTGCTGCTGGCCGTGGCATCGGAAACCGATCCGACCCGTCGCCTGAGCCGCGTGGCGGACGTGCAGGACGAAATTCTTAAAAATGCCTACAGCATCCCAATTTTTGAGGAGCCTCAGGTCTATGCCGGTTCGGCCCATGTTCAGGACATGCACTTTGAGGCCGTAGGACGGCCCGTCTTCTACCGCGCATGGCTCGACCAGCCCTGACAGGATGCCCATTTCCATGACACGCTACCTGTTTACCCGGCTTTTGCATGCTCTTTTTGTCTTGTGGGGCGCCTTTACCCTCTCCTTTGTTCTGCTTCAGGTCATGCCCGGAGATGCCGTTCTGGTAAAGTTTCAGGACCCCGAACTGGGGCTGAGCCCGCAGCAGGTCGCGGATATGCGCGCAACCTATGGCGCGGACACGTCCGCCATGACACAGTACACCCACGTGCTGGGCCGCACCCTGAGCGGAGACCTGGGCTATTCGATTGAAACCGGCCTGCCCGTTGGCCACATGCTCCACGCCGCCTACCCAACCACGCTGCGGCTGGCCATTGTCAGCTTTACCGGGGCCATACTCCTTGCAACGACATCTTGCGTGCTGGCCCTGCTTCTTTCTTGCAACACATTCGGCCGCTACATTGCTGGCGCCATTGCCGCCCTACCCGGCATTACCAGCGGTATTCCCGTGTTCTGGCTCGAAATCGTTGCCATACAGTTCGTTTCCTTTCACTGGAAACTCATCCCGGTCGTGGGGTTGTCCGGCTGGAGTGCGGTGCTGCTGCCCGGCCTTACGCTGGCTGTGCCCATTTCCGCCCCACTGGCCCAGGTTTTCATGGCGGCGGCACGACGGGTTGAAACCCAGCCGTTTATCACTGTCCTGCGCGCGCGAGGAATTTCTCCTTTTCGCATCCTTTACGCCCATATCCTCCCC
>CALCDN010000078.1 GCA_937900755.1 uncultured Acetobacter sp.
GGGTTACGGCCCTTATTTCCTGCCGGGTAAGCTGGCCATCATGTTCAAAACAGCTATCGGGCAGGCCGTTGCACCGGGGCAGGCACTGCGCCGTGGCCTCTGCGGGCACTTCCAGCGCCAGCAGGTTCAGGGCCGCCACATTGGCCGGAGGTCCATCATGGGCCACAAAACTGCGACATTGCTCGTTTTTGCCACCCAGCGCTTCCATCACATGGCACCGCACCGCACCCAGGCCGAGGCCCACAAGCCATTCCGCCAGTTGCAGGGGGGTACGCGCATCGGCCGAGAGCACAAACAACCGTGCCCGAGGCTGCAAAAACGGGCGCACCCGCGCCATGGGCCTGCCACACACGGACACAACATGGCATTGCTCCTCCGCCCAGCCAAGGCGCGCACAGGCCAGGGCCACGGAAGATGGCGCGGGAAGGCACAGCATCTCCGCCCCTCCAAGGCTGCGGGCCAGCACACCGCCGACCCCGTAAAAAAACGGATCGCCAGACGCCAGCACAACCACGGGACGCCCCCGCAGGGCCAGAACCTGTTGCACACCCGCGCCAAACGGGCTGGGCCATGCCACACAACGGCCCTGTGGCACAGGGGCCACCAGAGCCAGGTGCCGCTCCCCCCCAAAAACATATTCCGCCTGGGCAATCAGGCTCCTGGCCGTGCCGCTCAGCCCGTCCAGACCATTCTCCCCCACCCCGATCACACTCAGCCACGGGGACAATACGGGCCGACAGGGCTCAGGCATGACGTGTTCTTTCCAACGTAAAACGGGGCATGGCGGCATGCGCTTGCCCACACCTAGAGCCTGTGGGTATAGGTTGGCCGGTATTCCCCGGCAGCAAGGTTTTTCCATGCCCCCAGCGCCATCTTCCGCCCATGAGGAGACCACGGCCCCACCCCGCCTGCGCGTGCTGGTGCTGGGCGGCACAACGGAGGCCAGCGCCCTGTGCCGCATGCTGGGCACAACATGGCCCACCTGCCATGCCGTGCTTTCCCTTGCGGGCGTGACCACGCAGCCGCACCTGCCGGACATGACCACGCGCATTGGTGGCTTTGGCGGTGTGGAGGGCCTGGTTGACTGGCTGCACCATAATGCCATCAACGCTGTTGTGGACGCCACCCACCCGTTTGCCGCCCAAATGAGCCACAATGCAGCCCTTGCCTGCGCCGTGGCAAAACTGCCCCTGCTGCGGCTGGAGCGACCGGGCTGGAGCGCAACCCCACAGGACCAGTGGCTTATGGTGCCCAGCATTGTGGACGCGGCCCATACGCTGGCCCACACCAGCGAATGGAGCCGCCCCCACTCCGTGTTCCTGACCACCGGCCGCAAGGAAACCCGTCCTTTTCTGGCCGCACCCCAGCACCAGTACCTGTTCCGCTCCATTGAAACGCCAGATACGGCTGACCTGCCACCCAGGACGCGGGTCTTGCGCGCACGCGGCCCGTTTGACCTGAGCGCCGAACTCCAGTTGATGCAGGCGCAAAAAATTACCGTGCTTGTCACCAAGAATTCCGGTGGCTCGGCAACCTACCCCAAGCTCGAAGCCGCGCGCATGCTGGGCATACCCGTGATCATGATCGCGCGCCCTCCCCCGCAGAACACTCCACGCGCCAAGGACGCAACGGTTGCTCTGACATGGCTGCATCAATGCGCCTCTTCCACCTTGCGGGCTGTGTAAAGCCAGGGCTCCTGTCCGTCGGCCCGGGTAACCAGCCGCGTTGCCGCACACCCGACCAGCACCAGCGTACTCATATCCGCCCACTGGGCATCGGCCTGTGCAATGGTGGACAGCCTGACCGCCTCATCCGGCCTGCCTATGGCGCGGGCAAAGGCAACAGGCTCGGCCCCGCCCATGGTCTTGCGCAAATGCTCGAACGCGGCCCCAAGCTGCCATGGCCGCGCCTGCGAGCGCGGGTTGTACAGCGCGATGACAAAGCCCGCCTGCGCCGCCAGACGCAGACGCTCCAGCACAAGCGGCCACGGTTTAAGGGTGTCGGAAAGGGAGATGACACAAAAATCCCCCCCAAGCGGCGCCCCCAGCCGGGCAGCGGCGGCGAGAACAGCGCTCACGCCGGGAATGACCTGAATGTCCAGTGACCGCCATATGTCCGGGCCGTTTTCCACCGCTTCGAACACAGCACTCGCCATGCCGAAAACCCCGGCATCCCCGCCGGAGACCACAGCCACATGCCGCCCGGCCAGCGCCAGTTCCAGCGCATGGCTGGCGCGGGAAATTTCCTCCCGATTATCGGAGATATGGCGCACAACCTCCGCTCCGGCCTCCACCCGCCTGACATAGGGCGCATACCCCACCAGATCGGTTGCACGGGCAATGGCGGCCTGTGCCTGCGGCGTAATCTGCTGGGGGTTCCCCGGCCCAAGGCCGACTATCACCACGGAGCCACCGCTCATCGTACGCGCTTCCTTCCGGGCAACAGCACAAGGGAAAAATAGGGGGCCTTGCCCTCCCGCTCTTCCAGGGGGGTTATCACCTGCCCTCCCTGCGTGCCCCGCTCCACATACACGGCATCTTTCATTCGCCCACTCCGGGTAATGGCCTGGCGCACATGCGGCATGTTCCGCCCGATCTTCATAATAACCGCAGCGTCCGCCCGTTCTAGCCAGCCCGCCAGTTCCGCTTCGGGCAGGGTGGCCGGGAGCACGCACAGCACGTCATCCCCATGGGTCATGGGGGCCTGCGCCTCGCCCCAGCAGCCATTCATGGCCATAATGCCCGGAACCACCTGCGTGTTGCACCGGGCACGCAACCGGTCGAACACATACATGGCCGAACCGTACAGGAACGGGTCGCCCTCGCACAGCAAGGTTACGTCCTGCCCCGCTGCAAGTTCGCCCGCCAGACACTCGGCGCTCCGGTCATAAAAAGCCGACATGTTCTGGTGGTACGCCGGGTCATTGACCGAAACTTCGGTTGTAAACGGGTAGACCAGCCGCATTTCCCGCGTGTTGGGGCCAATATGCGCCTGTGCGATGGTCCGGGCCTGGCTGGGATGCTTTTCCCGGCAGAAATACGCCACAACCGATGCGGCACCTATCAGCCGTGCGGCGCGCAGGGTTATCAGTTCCGGGTCCCCCGGTCCCACGCCAACAATACTGAGAGTGCCCGCCATCATTCAACCTCGGTAGCAAGGGCGTTCAGGGCGGCGGCGGCCATGGCGCTGCCGCCCAGGCGGCCATGCACCACCAGCCAGGGCACATCATGCCTTTTGGTCAGCGCCTCCTTGGATTCCGCGGCCCCGACAAAACCGACCGGCACCCCCAGCACCGCCGCCGGGCGGGGGGCTCCCGCATCCAGCAGCTCAAGCAGATGGAACAGGGCCGTGGGAGCGTTGCCTATGGCCACGACCGCGCCTGCGAGCCTGTCCCCCCAAAAATCAAGTGCCGCCGCCGAGCGCGTATTGCCAATTGCCAGAGCCTGCTGGGGCGTGCGCGGGTCTCGCAGGGTGCAGATAACCTCGTTATCGGCAGGCAGGCGGGTCCGGGTTACGCCACGGGCCACCATTTCCGCGTCGCACAAAATGGCGCAGCCCCCACGCAACGCCTGCCGTGCCCGAAGCACAAGGTCCTCTGTCATGGCTACGGACTGTGCAACCCCCACCATGCCACAGGCATGGATGATCCGCACCACCACACCCGCCTGCTCCTGGGTAAAGGCGCTCAGGTCCGCCTCTGCCCGAATGGTGGCGAAAGAACGCTGGTAGATGGCCGCCCCATCCCGAATATACTCATAGGCCGGCATCCACCGCTCCTTCGTGTTTGAATGACTCGAATGCTCTATAAACAGCCTGTTCGTCTGCGAACAGGCTTTCCACGTTCCCCATGGCCGCTCCGTTACGCACCAGCCCGTACCCCTGCGCCCCCGCAACCAGTGTAAAATCGGTTTTAGCCGGGTGGGCGCAGCCCTTGCGACAGCCCGAAACATGCAGGCTTGCCCCATCTGGCAGCAATTCAGCCAGTTGGCGCGCCAGTTCCTCCGTCTCCCCCGCGGCCTGCGCGCACGCACCCGCTCCACTACAGGCCCATATGCGCAAAAGTGGCGAGCCGGGTTCGGCAACCATGCCGGCCACAACGGGCGGGCGCGCCATACCGCCCAAAACAATGGTGTGCCATGGCGTCAGGCGCAAAACGCCATCGCCCAGGCTTGCGGCAACGCAGGCGCACTCATGCAGCATGGTCGCGGTCATGCACCCCATTGGCGCGGACAGGGCAAACAGCCCATGCCCCAGCGGCCCAACGCACTCACCCGCACCCTGCGTGGGCCTGGGGGGCAAAGCCAGTGCCTGGCCCTCCAGCCCCATTAGCTGGAACAGCACCGCCCCCACCGCCGGGTCGCGCTGTGGCCGCACACCCTGATGGGATGTTACGTAGGCCTCGGCCAGCCCCACAGCCTGCCGGACTGCCGTTGCAAAGGGGGTCGGGGCAGTGCACACGCTCCCGCAGACAACCGACCAGCCCCCTTCGCCCACGCCACGCAAAATAATATCCGCCTGCAACAGGCCATGTGCGTAAAGCCCGCCACCATCCACCGCAAAACCGAATTTACCCGGCAGGTCCGAAAGGGCCTTTGCGCCAAGCAGGGCGTTCCGCAGGGACTCCGCGCAGGCAACCGTGTCTGGCGCACAGTTGGGGTCATCCCCCGCCAGGGGCGATACAAGCATGGCCTGCCGCCGCTCCATTTCAGCATCAGGCAGGCCAAGGCCCGCGGCCACAGCAATATCGGGGAACCTCCGGGCGGCGTCCGCCCCGAACCCGCGTAATTGCAGGCTGGCCCTGTTGGTCAGGCTGATGCGGCCATTACCCTGCTTTTGCGCGACATCAGCCAGCACAAACGCCTGAGTTGCCTCAAGCCGTCCCAGCATGGGCCGCACACGTACCAGCCAGCCATCCGCCGCCTGCATGGGAGCGAAAAGGCCAGGGCACCACCCTTTGACTTCCGGTTGTGCAAAACCGCCATACACCACGGTTACTCCCGTCTGGTCGACCACCTGTGTCCCTCTTGGCCCGGAGCCATGCTCCACGTCAGGGGTACGCGGTGTCCTGCAAAAACGACAAGGGCTACAGCACTACACCCAGTCCGGGGTGAAACAGGTCCATACAGCCAGTACAGCCTTGGCGCTCCGGCCTGTTCCGCCCCGCGCCGCACAACGTGCAGGGGCTGGCCCGCGTTCGTGTTAGGCCTCGACGAGCAGACTTGTCAAAGTGGCCGGTGGCACGGCAGGCATCCCTTTTTATGCTGTTTCACTCAGCTTCCTCTTGCATCGGGCGCAAAATCCTGCTTGCAGGATCAGCCATGCAGGCTTCATTCGAGCGAACCAGTTGGTTTCCCATCATGCTCCGTCTGGAAGGGGCGCGTGTTCTTGTGGCTGGCGGCGGCAATGTCGCGGCGAACAAGGTGCAGCTTCTTGTCCCCACAGGCGCCCTGGTGGAAATTCTATCCCCCACGCTGACCCCCGAGCTTGAACGCCTCGTGGCGGATGGCAAGGCGTGCGTGACCCGCCAGGACGCCACCCCGGCAAGCCTGAGCGCCCGCCTGCCCGGTTGCCGCATGGTTTACCTGGCCACAAGCAACCGCACGCTCAATGCGGAACTCAGCGCGCTGTGCCAGAGCATGAACATACCCGTATGCGCGGTGGATGACCCCGAGGTCTCCAGCTTTATTACCCCGGCCATGACCACAAGGGGGGCTGTGCAGATTGCGGTCTCCACCGGTGGGGCGGCCCCGGTACTGGCACGCCGCCTGCGTGCGAAAATAGAAGAAATCATGCCCGCGGGCCTGCACAGGCTGGCCACATTCATGCAGCAAAGCCGGGTGGCCTTGCGTGCGCGCGTGCCGGATTCCGCCATACGTCGGCGCATATGGGAACGCTTTTTGGATGGCGCGGGTGGCTCACTGGCCATGTCTGGCCAGACAGTGGCCGCCCAGCATGAACTCGACCGTATTCTACGCGAAGGCCAAGCCCAAACAGGGGAAGTCTGGCTTGTCGGGGCCGGGCCGGGCAACCCCGACCTGCTGACGCTGGCCGCCCTGCGGCTGATGCAGGATGCGGATAGCGTTTTATACGACAATCTGGTCGGGCCGGATATTCTGAACTCCGTGCGCCGGGACGCGGAGCGGGTTTTTGTTGGCAAACAGACCAACAACCACACCCTGCCCCAGGACGGCATCAACGCCGAACTCATCCGCCGTGCCCGGGCGGGGGAGCGCGTGCTCAGGCTCAAAGGTGGAGACCCCTTCATTTTTGGCCGTGGGGGGGAGGAAATAGAAGCTCTGGTGGAAGCGGGGGTGCCATTCCGTATCATCCCCGGCATTTCCGCCGCCAATGGGTGTGCTGCCTATGCGGGCATACCGCTCACCCACCGCGACTGCGCGCAGGCCTGCCTGTTCATTACCGGCCATGCTAGGGCCGATGGCTCCCTGAATCTGGCGTGGGAGACCATAGCCCTGCGTAGCCAGACCATTGTTATCTACATGGGGCTCACGCTGATCGACCAGCTCTGCGCCCGCCTGGTCGAGCATGGCCTGCCCACGGACTGGCCCGCCGCCGTGGTGGAGCGTGGCACACTGCCGCAGCAACGCGTCCTGACCGGCACGCTGGCCACCCTGGCCCAACAGGTTGCCGACAACCAGGTAACCAGCCCCGCACTGGTTATTGTGGGCGAAGTGGTGCGGCACCGGGTTTTATCCACCCCGGTGGCATAGGCGGAACGGTTTTTTAGCCGCAATGCGCCTGATGCACATACAGGGCTGTGGCTGCGTTACGTTCGGAAATCTGGTCCGCCCTCACGCATAGTGCATCCCGCGCGGGAGGCCGCCCGAACATGCGCCGGTATTCGCGGCTGAACTGCGAGGGACTTTCGTACCCCACTGCAAAGGCGGCCTCCGCCGCATCCACGTTTTCGCTGACCATGCGCCTGCGCGCTTCCTGCAACCTCAGTTGTGTCCGGTACTGCAGGGGGCTCATATTGGTGGCGGCCCTGAAATGCCGGTGAAAGGTGGACAGGCCCATACCCGCAACACCCGCCGCGCGACCAACATCAAACGGCTCCGCATAATGCTGGGAAATCCAGTGGATGGCCCGGTTGATGTGTGAAAGATTGCTGCCCGCCGTGGCAATCTGCCTGAGCGCGCACCCCTGGTCGCCCTGTAACAGCCGATAAAGCAGCTCGCGCACGATCAGGGGTTTGAGGATGGGAATATCCTCCGGCTGGTCAAGCAGCCTCATCAACCGCAGCAATGGCCCCGTAATGCCTGAATTTAGCTGGCTGAGCCCCATGCCCATGATGCACGCCTGATTGGGGTCCACCTGCCGGTCGTTCACCACCAGCAGCAGTTCCGCGATCTGTGCCGGGTCAAGGGCCAGGCACAGGGCAAGGTATGGGCGCTCGGGCGATGCCTGCGTAATACACCCCGCCACAGGCAGGTCCACCGCCGTGACAAGGTAATGGCTGTCATCATAGTTGAACACGCGGTCACGGAGCATGACCTGCTTGCTGCCCTGCACGATCACATAGACACGTGGCTCAAACACGAACGGAATAGGCTCACTCACCACCTCTGCCCGATAGAGTGTGAGTTCGGGTATGGGCGTTGTAACCGTGGAGTGCGTGCAGTGCCGGAGCACCAAACTCTGTAATTCCGCCAGATTGCCCGCCATGCATGCCCCTTTATCCGCCATTTTACCCCCTGCCCGCCCCAAAGAGGCAACCGGCATGCACCATTCCAGATAGAGCACAATAAGGCAATCAGCCCCGCAAGCCCCTTGCCCAAAATAGCACGAGGAAACCTTTTGGGAGAGAATCAGGCAAGAAGTGGGGAGAATTGCTCTACCGCCTTCCCGCTCTTCCAGACCATCTTGTCGCCACGGATCAAACAGCCGAGAAAGAGCACATCCATGGCCTACGCCACAACAAACCCCTACACGGGCGAAGTCGTTAAAACCTTTGCGGATGCAACGGACCACGAAGTCCAGACCGCACTGGACAACGCCTATACCGCCTTCCAGTCCTGGCGCGAGGCCTCCTTTGCCCAGCGCGCAACGGTAATGGCCGCCGCAGCCAAAATCCTGCGGGACAACATGGATGACTACGCCGCCCTGCTGACGCTGGAAATGGGCAAGATTTTTGCTGAAGCCAAGGCCGAAGTCACCCTCTCGGCCGAAATCTTTGAATACTACGCCGAACACGCCGAACGCCTGCTGGCTGCTGAAGCCCTGCCGGTCAAAAACCCCGAGGAAGGCCAGGCCATGCTGGTCCATGAGCCACAGGGCATTGTGTTCGCAATTGAACCGTGGAACTTCCCCTACTACCAGATCGCCCGCATTATCGCGCCCCAGCTTTCTGCCGGGAACACGGTCATTCTCAAGCATGCGTCCAATGTTCCACAATGTGCCGCAGCCTTTGATGACCTCATGCGCAAGGCTGGCCTGCCGGAAGGGGCGTTCCGCAACCTGTATCTGGCCCGCCACCACACCGAAACCGTGCTCAACGACCCGCGCGTGTGTGGTGTTGCCCTGACCGGCTCCGAAGGGGCTGGGGCCATTGTGGCTTCGGCCGCGGGCAAGGCGCTCAAAAAAGCCACCATGGAACTGGGGGGCTCGGACGCCTTTATCGTGCTTGATGACGCCGATCTGGAAAAAGCCGTCAAATGGGCGGTGTTTGGCCGCCACTGGAACGCGGGCCAGGTCTGTGTCTCTTCCAAGCGGCTGATCGTGGCTGACGCCATTTACGACCGCTTTGTGGAACTTTACAAAAAAGGCGTCGCCACGCTCAAGGCGGGGGACCCGATGGACCCTGCCACCACGCTGGCGCCCCTTTCCTCACAAAAAGCGGCGGACGACCTGCGCGCACAGGTGGAAGAGGCCTGCAAGCTGGGGGCCAAGGCCGAGGTCATTGGCGCAGGCGTGCCCGAAAAAGGTGCGTTTTTCCAGCCGGTGCTGCTGACCAACCTGGAAAACAATCCTGCCCGCCTGTGGGAATTTTTTGGCCCGGTAACCCAGCTTTACCGCGCGAAAGATACAGAAGACGCCATTCGCATCGCCAATGACTCGCCTTACGGCCTGGGTGGTTCCGTATTCACGCAGGACACCAAACGTGGGGTGGCCGTGGCCCGCCGCATTTACACCGGCATGGTCTATATCAACCATCCCACGATGGTAAAAGCCGATCTGCCGTTTGGTGGCGTGGCCCGTTCGGGCTTTGGCCGTGAACTGATCGGGCTTGGCATCAAGGAATTCGTCAACCACAAGCTGATTGACGTGGTGGATATTGACGCCCCGTTCTAAAACGCCTCCCGAACAACGGTTTTTCCAGCCTTTGCGCGGGTAGAACCTGCCCGGCTTGGCCTGCTCTGGACACAAGCATCCTGTCCAGAGCAGGTACAGGTTGGGCAGGTTTTTTATTGTGGTTGGCCGAGGCTGTCCGCACAGGCGAGTCGGCCCAAAACCCGCCAAAGGGGGGGCTGGACTTCTCCCACCCAAACCCGTTATGGGAAAATCCATGAGATGGTTTGCAACCAGTGTGATCTGCCGCCTCCTTGGTCACAGATGGGGACCGTGGCGGCAACAGCAATCCTGGGACGGAAGCGGCACGTTCGAGCACCGCACGTGCCTGCGCAACGGATGCCTAGCGACTGAGCAACGCCGGAAAGGGTGAGCGGTAACGGCTTTTGGGCGTGTCCTCCCCTGACCTTACCGTTGTGTCTGGCCCACAGCCAGCCGGAGCAGAATATACTCGCGCAGCTTTTGCGGCAGCAGGCGCTCCACCACCCGCAATACGCGGAATGGCCATGGAAAAACATACTCCCGCCGCCCCTGTGCAATCGCGCGCGCAATAACACGGGCCGCTTTTTTTGCGGGCACCAGAAAAGGGCGAGGCCCTTCCAGGCGCTGGCTCATGGGCGTATCCACAAAACCGGGCACGATCAATGTCAGTCTGACACCATATTGCCGCCATGCCAGCCCCGCGGACTTGGCAAAAAAGGCCAACCCGGACTTGGAACTGCTATAGGCGGCGGAAAAGGGCATTTCGTAAAAACCCGCCACGGACCCGATAAGCGCAACATGGCCACCACCGCGCACGACCATGCTCCGTGCCGCAGCCGTGGCCAGTGTGACCGGCGTTGCGTAATTGACCAGCCCGAGCTGGAGCACCTTTTGGGGGTCTTCCGTCTTCTCGTCCAAGGACTGAATATCCGACAGACCAGCCCCGAGCACCACGCAGTCCGGCTTGTGGGCCGCATCATCTTCCTCAAAGGCCGTCAGGGCCTCCACACCATCGCACAGGTCAACCTGGCGGGTGTACACCACAGCACCCCTGGCGCAGCACTGCGTGGCCAGCTGGGCCAGACGCTGGGGGTTTCTGCCCCACAAAATCAACGTTCGGCCGGGCGCCGCATAATGGTGCGCAAGCTCCACCCCAATGCCGCCCGTTGCCCCCGTGATGAGCACAGAACGTAAAACGTCTGCCCCAGATGCTTCAGACCTCACATTTTTTCCTTTCCCATTGAGAGAGAATAAGGCATCACCCAAAAAGTTTTTCACGTTCCGTTCCATGGAGGGGCAATGTCTTTCCCGACTCAGATTACCGTTTCCCCTGTTTCGGGCTCACGTCAGCTTTCTCTCTTTATAAAGCTTCCGCGCAAGCTTTACGATGGTCTGCCCGGATATCTGCCTCCACTGGACATGGAAGAGCGCAGCATGCTCTCGCCCCGGAAGGCGCCTTTTTTCGAGCATGGCTTTGCGTGTTACTTTCTGGCGTGGCGCAATGGCAAACCCATTGGCCGCATATCTGCCCAGATTGACGCCCTGGTTCTCCAGCAGGCTGGCCCCAGGACAGGGTTTTTTGGCGCGCTGGATACAGCTGAGCCAGACTGTGTGCCTCTCCTGCTTGACGCCGCAACGGCGTGGCTCAAAGCACGGGGTGTCGAGCGTATTCGTGGACCGTGGACACTTAACAGCAACGGCCAGTCCGGTGTGATGATCGAGGGGCAGACTGAAATGCCCATGATCGGCACGCCCTGGCACCCGGCAACCCTGGCGCCAGCCATTGAGCGCGCAGGTTTTGAAAAGGCGATGGACCTGCTCTCCTACAGCATGGAAACCGGACCCCAGGCCGAGCGCGCCAACCAGATTCCAGCTAACCTGCGCCAGCGCCTGGGCAAGATCACCATGCGTGGCCTCCGCCTCCAGCACATTGCCGAAGACGCCGAAATCCTGCGCGAAATCTATAACGATGCCTGGGCGGACACATGGGGCAACGTACCGCTGACATCCAATGAAGTGGGGTCCTTGCTCAAGGAACTCAAACCCATCCTGCGCCCCGAACAGTATGTGCTGGCCGAGGTTGAGGGCGAACCTGCCGCCATAGCGCTGGTTGTCCCCAACATGTTTGACGTCAGCAGGGGCCTGGGTGGCGCGCCCTCTCTCATGGGCTGGCTTAAACTGGGCTCACGTATTCTCAGGCATGATTTTCATTCCGCACGTGTTGTGCTGCTGGGTGTGCGCAAAAAATATATGGGCACAGCCCTGCGCGCCATGCTGCCCGTGCTGATTATTGATGAACTGATGCACCGCGGGCATGTTCTGCCCTACCGGACCATCGAACTGGGCTGGGTGCTGGAGACGCATGAAGGGCTGCGCAACCTGATCGAGCGCATTACCCCCACCCCCTACAAGCGCCACCGCATGTTTGAAAAAACCCTGCCCTGACAGCACCCGCACTGTTCCACAGCCCCACATAACCCCGAACCCGCAGCCTAAATCCGGGGCATGACCCGGTGCCGGGCCTAAAGGTGGCTCCACCCGCTGACCCGAAAATGCAGTGGCCTGCCCGCACCATCCATAACGGACACGCTTGCCGGGCCTGCCTCAAACTGTCCTATCCGCGTTACCGGCACATCGCCATGTGGGGTTGGCAGGCTTGGATGTAACAGCAGGTGCTGCTCACATTCAGGCGGGACGGCAAACAGGATCTCATAATCATCCCCTCCCGTCAGGCATGTTTCCAACCATGCGCCACCCAGTGCGCGCGCTGCCGCCGAAAGGGGTACACGGTCGGCCTGGATACGCACATGCAGCCCGTTTTCACGCGCCAGGTGCCCCGCATCCTGCACCAGCCCGTCCGATACATCCATGGCGGCCGATGCCAGACCATGGAGCGGTAGCCCCACACGCGGCTGTGGCAGGCGGTAGCGTTGCGCCAGATAGCCCGTGGGGTCGGGTAGTGGGTCCGTCCCTTGCAGCGCACGCAGGCCCAGAGCGCCATCGCCTATGGTGCCACTGACCCACAACCCGTCCCCCACACCCGCGCCGCACCGCCTGATGGCCTGGCCGGGACGGACTGAGCCGACAATGGTCAGCGAAAGAACAAGAGGCCCGGAGGTGGCGGTGGTGTCTCCCCCCATCAGGCTGAGCCCGAACTGCGCCTGATCCTGTGCCAGTCCGGCACAGAACTGCGCCACCCAGTCTTCCGTAATATGGGGGGGGCGGGCAAACGCCAGCAGCCAGCCCTCCGGCATGCTCCCCATGGCCGCAAGGTCGGACAGGTTGCACCGCAATAGTTTGCGGCCGATTGTATCGGGCGGGTCGGTGGGCAGAAAATGCACATTTTCCACCATCGCATCAACAGCCATGACCATTTCGTGCCCCGGTGGGGGCGCGAAAACGGCGGCGTCGTCGCGCAAATTCAGGGCAGCGGGGCCAGCCAGGGCTGAAAAATGCCGCCGGATAAAGGCAAACTCGCGCGGCAGGTCAGTCTTCGGTCGGGGTGCCTGATGTGCTGTCATGGTCCTCAACCGGTGTCGGATTTTTGAAAAGCGTGTCCAGCACACCATTCACCAGGCGCGGTTCATCACCAAAGAAAAAACCGTGCGCCACATCCATATACTCATTGATCAGCACGGCGGCAGGCACCTCGGCATGACGGGACTCTGCTATGGCCGCAAAAAAGAGCGCGCGCAAAACCGGGTCCAGCCGCTCGATCGGCCATGTGGGCGGCAGGGTTTTGACAATATCCTGCTCAATGCCGCTACGGTTGGACACAGCCCCTTTTACAATGGAGGTAAACAGCGCCACATCCGCCTCGGGAATACGCCCGTCCTCATAGGATTCCCCGCTCAGGGTCGTGCCGAAGCGATGGACCAGAAACTGTTCGATAACGGAATCAGGACGATCGCCATTCTGTTCAATCTGGAACAGTGCCTGCACAGCGGCAACGCGTGCGGCCGTGCGTGGCCGCTGCGCGGCTTTCAGCTTGGGTTGGTCCTGTAATCCTGTCATTGTTCTCTCCTGCCCTACTTTGATGCACGGCCGCGGTTTGGGGCGTTTTTAGGCCTAAAGGTCTAGTCTTTTTGTTCGGGCGGCTGGGTTTTGCTTTCCATCAGCGTCAGAATTTCGGAAAAATCCCGCGCTTCTGTAAAATCGCGGTACACGCTTGCAAAACGTACGTACCCCACGCCATCCACTTCCTTGAGTGCGTCCATGGCCAACTCGCCAATGCGGGCGGAAGCAACCTCCGTATCCCCCGACGCCTCAAGCTGGCGCACAACCCCGGTTACAATCTGCTCCATCTGCTCGTCCGAGACCGGGCGCTTGCGCAGGGCGATACGGATGGAGCGGGAAATTTTATCCCTGTCAAACGGCGCACGCCGCCCATCTTGCTTGACCACCACCAGTTCACGCAGTTGCACACGCTCAACCGTGGTAAAACGCTGCCCACAGGACAGGCATGCCCTGCGGCGGCGAATGGCCGACCCCTCTTCATTTGGCCGACTGTCCTTGACCTGACTATCCGGGTTCCCGCAAAAAGGGCAACGCATGATGGTACCAACCTCCCTCAGGCGCGTATCCAACGGCATTGTGCTGTTCAAAGAGCGCTAGGTGACAATCAGATATTTGTTTTAACCGGGTTCGTCCATACTGCCCATGCCTCAAGGCCCACGGAGTGACCATGAAACCTCGTTACCAAGTAATACTGGCCAGCGCCCTGCTCAGCCTGACTGTACTCCCCCCAGCCCTGAGCACACCTGCCCATGCGGAAGAACGCCAGACCGAACAGCCCGTTCCCGGACAGACCGATGCCCAGAAAGACATTACCATTTCCGATATTTCACTCCACCTCCCCCCAACACAGGGGCAGGGCCAGCCGGAGCTTTATTTTACACTGACCAACACTGGCCATTCGACCCACCTGCTGACCGGCGTTGCCACCCCCGCCTGCAATAGGCTGATTGGCTACCACACCGACCAGGAGAACACGCCGGGCACACGCCACCTGTTCCAGCACCTGGCCCTGCCCGAAACCACAACACTGGTGTTTGCCAATGCCGGGTATCACATCCTGTGCGTAGGCCCCGTAGCGCAGGCGCTGGCCCGGCCCACCGTGCAGGTTACGTTCCAGTTTCTGGGCGGTTCAAGCAAAAGTGTTTCCGTGCCCGTTGTCGCGGCCACGCCCTGAGCGGCCACTTCCCAAGCGGACCATGGCGTCAAAACCATGCGGGACTGGTCCCGTTTGTTTGACGCCATAAGGCCCTAGCCCCCTGTATAGGAACTGAGCGTGCGCTTGACGGCCTGATGCCAGCCCGCAATCATGGTGCGGCGCTGGGTGCTGTCCATCTTGGGTTCAAACAGGGTGCCGCGCGCCCATTCTGCCGCCACGGTTTCCTCGTTCTCCCAAACACCGGTAGCCATGCCGGCAAGAAAGCCTGCCCCCAGAGCCGTTGTTTCAACATTGCGCGGGCGCTCGACCTTGGCTTGCAACATGTCGGCAAGGAACTGGCAGTACCAGTCATTGGCAGACATGCCACCATCCACCCGGATGCTCTCGGTGGTGCCCCCACCGTCCTGCACCATGGCACTCACCAGGTCCAGCGTCTGGTACGCCACCGATTCAAGGGCTGCGCGAGCAATGTGGGCCGCCGTTGCATCCAGTGTAAGGCCACAGATCAGCCCGCGTGCATCGGGGTCCCAGTGGGGAGCACCAAGGCCCACAAAACCCGGCACCATATACACACCATGGCTATGGGGCACACGGGTTGCCATATCATCCGTCTGGGAGGCGTGCGTAATCAGGTGCAGCCCGTCACGCAGCCACTTGATGGCGGCACCCGCCACAAAAATGGAACCTTCAAGCGCATAGGTGGGCTTGCCATTCAGGCGGTAGGCAACCGTGGTCAGCATCCGGTTGCGCGATTCCACGGGCTTGTCGCCCGTGTTCAGCAGCAAAAAGCAGCCCGTGCCATAGGTGGCCTTGGCCATGCCCGGAGTAAAGCACGCCTGCCCCACAACCGCGGCCTGCTGGTCGCCCGCAATCCCGGCAATGGGAATGGCGCGGCCAAACAGGGCGGGGTCGGTTTCCCCATACAGGGTGCTGCTGTCCTTGACTTCAGGCAGCAGGCTTGCGGGAATACGGAACAGGGCCAGAAGGTTCTCGTCCCACTGCTGGCGATGAATATCGAACAACATGGTACGGGAGGCGTTGGTGGCGTCGGTCGCATGGACCTTACCACCGGTCAGCCGCCACAGAATGAACGAATCAATGGTTCCAAACGCCAGTTCGCCCTTTTCGGCGCGCGCGCGGGCATTGGTGACATTATCAAGCAGCCAGGCCAGCTTTGTCGCCGAAAAATAGGGATCAAGCAGCAGGCCCGTCCGCTCGCGCACCAGGGCTTCCGCGCCCTCATCACGCAGTTTCTGGCAGACACCCGCGGTCCGCCGGTCCTGCCAGACAATGGCGCGGTGGATGGGTTTGCCCGTGCTGCGCTCCCACACCACAATGGTCTCGCGCTGGTTGGTAATGCCAATGCCTGCAATCCGCTCGGCAGCGCCACTTTGCTCCAGTGCGGCCCGGGCTGTGTTGAGCACATCGGTCCAGATGTCTTCGGGGCAATGCTCAACCCACCCGGCATTGGGGTAATGCTGGGGAAATTCCTGCCGGGCGGCTGCAAGTTCGTTTGCGTTACGGTCAAAAACAATGCTGCGGGTTGAGGTTGTTCCCTGATCAATCGCCAGGACACAATCTTTTTTGGTCATGTGGGGATATCCCTTCTTATTCTGAGCAGTCAGTCTGCCGCAGGAGTGGATTGACGGCCCAGAGCGGGCATGAACGGACGCAGCAGCGTCTGATAGAGAGTGGCACCAATAAGCCCGCCCGCAAGCGGACCAACAACAGGCACCCACCAATAATTCTGGGGAGATGGAAGAGCCGTGCGCCCCCACCCCGCAACAAAGCAGAACAGGCGCGGCCCAAAATCACGCGCGGGGTTAATGGCCCAGCCTTCCAGATAACCCGAGGAGGCGCCAATAATGGCGACCAGCAAACCAATGATCAAAGCGCCGGAGTTCGCCTGTGGCGCGGCCGTATTGTACTGGCAGGTCACGGCAAAGATACCAAGAACCAGAAACGCGGTGAGGATTGTCTCATTCAGCAGCGCATGCAGGGGGGTCACAAAATCACCCGGATGGGTAAAGAACACGCCCGCGGCCGCGCCATCATTGGCAAAATCCAGATGATGGGCCTGCGCGTAGTGCACAATAACCGAGCCATACAGGGCATACACCAGACACGCGCCCAAAAAGCCGCCCACCACCTGCGCCACCCAGTACGGCAGCACCTTGCGCCACGCAAAACCACGATAGCATGCAAGGGCGAGCGTGACCGCGGGGTTCGCATGCGTGCCAGACACAGCCCCGGTTACGTAAATGGCAAGGGTAACACCCAAGCCCCACGTAATGGCCACCCCCCAGTAGGAAAGCTGGTAGGGGCTCGGGTCATACAGCGAGTACATGGCCGCCACTGAATCACCCACCAGAATGATGATCATTACGGCCAGACACTCGGCTATCAACTCGCCCAGAAGGGTATTCTTGACTTTGTCCATATCTTTCCTCTTTTTGTTTTTTTTGTTCGGAAAGTGGTGTTTTAAAAATCAGACAGCTTTCTTCTGAACATAGGTTTCAACACGGGCCTTTTCCGCGTCATTGAGGTGCAGCCCCAGCTTGCTGCGCCGCCAGAGCACATCTTCCGCCGTGCGCGCCCACTCCCGGTCCATCAGGTAGTCGACTTCACGCGCACTCAGGTCACCGCCCAGCAGTTCTCCCATATCCTCCATGGAACTGGCCTGCCCAATAATTTCGTACGCGCGGCTGCCGTAATTACGCATCAGACGCCATGCCAGCCCTTCTGGCAACCAGGGGGCGGCCCGGCGCAAGCGCGCCAGAGCACCATCAAAGCCACCCTCGCCAATATCCCCACCGGGCAGCACTTCGGCTGCTGTCCAGCTTTGCCCACCCACCACAGGCAGAACAGGCGCGAGTTTTTCCAGCGCGTGTTCGGCCAGTTTGCGGTAGGTCGTGATTTTGCCACCAAAAATGGACAACAGGGGCGCGCCATCCTGTGTGTCCAGGTCCAGAACGTAATCACGCGTTACGGCGGAGGCATTGGCCGAGGCATCATCATACAATGGACGCAACCCAGCGTAACTCCACACCACATCACTTTCGTGGACCTGCACGTTCAGGTAGCGGTTCACGCTCTCGCACAGATAGGTAATTTCGTCCGGGGCAATGCCAACCTTGCCCGGTTCATCCTTCCAGGGAATATCCGTGGTGCCGATCAGGGTGAACTTCTGTTCATAAGGAATGGCAAAGACAATCCGCTTGTCCGGGTTCTGGAAAATGTAAGCCTGCGGCCCCTCGTACACACGCGGGACAATAATATGGCTCCCCTTGACCAGACGCACGGATTTGGAATTGGGGATTTTAAGCGTATCGGCCAGCAGGCGCGCAACCCATGGCCCGGCGGCATTGACCATGGCCTTGGCGCGCACCGTCTGTGTCTGCCCCGTCACGCGATTTTCCAGCGTTGCCACCCACTGCCCGTTCACGCGCTGCGCGGCAATCAGGCGGGTGCGTACACGCACATCCGCCCCACGCTCGGCCGCATCCATGGCGTTCAGCACAACAAGGCGGCTGTCCTGCACCCACCCGTCGGAATAGATGAAGCCTTTGGTGTATTCGGGCTTGAGCGCCTGACCGGACGAATGTTTGCGAAAATCCACGCCAATGGATTTGGGCAGTGTCATGTTGGACGCCAGATGGTCATACAGGAACAACCCGGCCTTGAGCATCCACGCCGGACGCACCAGCTTGGAATGTGGCAGCACAAAGCGCAGCGGCCACATGATGTGGGGCGCCATGGTCAGCAGGCGCTCACGCTCCATCAGCGCTTCACGCACAAGGCGGAACTCATAATATTCCAGGTAGCGCAGGCCGCCGTGGATCAGCTTGGTGCTCGAAGAGGACGTATAACTTGCCAGATCATCCTGCTCGACCAGCAGGACGGACGCACCACGCCCGCAGGCGTCACGCGCGATGCCGGTACCGTTAACACCCCCCCCAACAACAAGAAGGTCATAGATACGCTCGGGTGATGCAGGTGCTGACATGGTTTTTATCGGTTCCATTCATACGAAGGCTTTGTTCATTTTATTCGAATTCGAAAACAGAACGCAAGAACTAAGCAGCGCACCCCCTGCGATTTGGTTTTTTTGAACCGCGATGGTTCTTTTACGAACATTCCTGACCGCCAATAACATGCAACTGCACATCATGCTCGCGCATGATGGCGCGCATGGCTGGCGGGGGCATCTGATCGGTGAAAAACGCATTGATCTGGGAAATATGGCCAACCCGGGCCATGGGCCTGCGCAGGAACTTGGTATGGTCGGCCAACAAAAAAACGGTTCTGGCATTGCGCATAATCGCCTGCGCCGCGTTAATTTCATCCGCATCAAAATCCAGCAGCGTGCCATCGGCATCTATGCCGGAAATGCCGATAACGCCAAAATCCGCCCGATACTGCTCGATCATGGCGGCAGCGGCCGGGCCAACTATGCCACCATCACGCAGTCGCACGCTCCCGCCTGTAATAATCAGGCTACATTCGGGGGCTGGGGCCAACAGGGTCGCCACATGAATATTGTTGGTTATTACCCGCAAGGTTCTGTGGGTCCGCAAAGACCGGGCAAAGGCTTCTGTTGTGGTGCCTATGTTGATGAACAGGGATGCCCCGTCCGGGATCGCCTTCGCGGCTTCGCGGCCTATGGCTTCCTTTTCCTGCAGATGCAGGATCTGCCGGTCGGAGTAGGCAATGTTCTCGGCGGGTGAAAGACTGCTCGCCCCCCCGTGGTGGCGGGCCAGGAGCCCCTGCCCGGCCATGATGTTCACGTCCCGGCGCACGGTCTGGACGGTTACGGCCAGCTCCCGCGCCAGTTCCTCGCTTGCAACATACCCATGCTGGTTGACCAGGCGCAGAATATGCCTGCGCCGCCTTTCCAGGGCGTTGCTCATGCGGGTTCTGCCTCAATAACAGCCAGAACGGCCTCGCCATACCGCTCCAGCTTGGAGCGCCCCACACCCTTGATCTCTCCCAACGTGTCCAGGTCATCCGGCTTTTCGAGCGCGATGTCCTTGAGAACCGAATCATGGAAAATCACATAGGGTGGAATTTCCTGCTCCCTGGCTTCCTCACGCCGCCACGTACGCAGGGCTTCGAACAGGGCCAGCCGGTCCTCGGGCAGGTCGAGTGCGACAGACTGCCTCTGCCCCCGTGAGGCTCCCGCATTGCCACCGTGCTCCACCACCGGGTCTGCCCGCAAGGCAACACTTTCCTCCCCGCGCAGGATCGGGCGGGCAATATCGGGGTTGAGCCGCAGCCCGCCATACTGCCCTTCTATCCGCAGGGCCCCCCGCGCAATAAGCTGGCGCACGACACCACGCCAGAACGGCTCGCTCCTGTCTTGCCCGATCCCCCAGACCGAGAGCTTGTCGTGTCCGTTACGGCTGATGCCATCGGTCTTTTTGGCCCGCAGAACAGCAATAACGTGCAATGCGCCAAAGCTCTCGCCCGTGCGGTACACAGCGGACAGCAGCTTGCGGGCCGCCTCCGTGCCATCAAACGTAAGGACGGGATGGCGGCAGTTATCGCAATGCCCGCAGGGTTGCGCCAACTCCTCGCCAAAGCAGTGCAGCAGGGCCTGCGTGCGGCACCCCGTTGTTTCCGTAAACGCGATCATGGCTTCCAGGCGGCTGCGCATGATGCGTTTTTCATTATCGGGGGCCGCCGACTGGTCCAGCCAGTAGCGCGCGCGGGCTATGTCCTCCCCCCCATAAAGCAGCACGGTATCGGACGGCAGGCCATCACGCCCCGCACGGCCGATCTGCTGGTAATACGCCTCGGGCGAGGATGGCATGTCCAGATGCACAACCGCGCGCACATCGGGCCGGTCTATGCCCATGCCAAATGCCACCGTGGCCACGATGACCAGCGGCTCCCCTGACCGAAAACGCAGCAACGCGGCGCGCTTTTCCACCGGAGACAACCCGGCATGGTAGGCAAGGGCTGGCCACCCCCGCTCCCGCAGAGAGGCCGCAATACGCTCGGTTCTGGCGCGGCTGCCGCAATAGACAATGGCCGCGTCCTCCCTGTAGCGCTCAAGCACGACAAGCAGTTGCTTCAGTTCCGAGCCCTTGGGCTGGACGGCAATATTGAGATTGGGACGATGAAAGCTGGAAACCAGAACATGCGCATGGGGCATGTCCAGTGCTGCCAGAATATCATCACGCGTGCGTTCATCCGCCGTGGCGGTCAGGGCCAGGCGCGGCACATTGGGAAAATGGCGCGGAAGGGCGGTAAGGGCGCGGTATTCGGGCCGGAATTCATGCCCCCAGGCCGAAATGCAATGGGCCTCGTCTATGGCGATAATAGAGAGTGGAATACGTGTCAGCCGGTCGAGTGTGCCAGAGGACAAAAGCCGCTCGGGCGAAATATAGAGCAGGTCCACCCGGCCATTCGCCAGATCGGACCTGATCTGCGCGGATTCGTTTTCATCCAGTTCCGAATGGAGGGCCGCGGCATTGACCCCAAGCTGGCGAAGCCCCGCAACCTGGTCATCCATGAGCGCGATAAGGGGGGAAATGACCAGCCCCATGCCGGGTCTGCACAGGGCGGGTATCTGGTAACAGATGCTTTTGCCCCCACCCGTGGGCATGAGCACAAGGGCGTCCTGGCCCTGCATGGCACATTCAACCGCGCGCTCCTGCAGGCTCCTGAACCCCGGAAACCCGAAGATAGCCTGCAAAACCTCCAGCACGGACCGGTTGCAAAACCGGTCCCGCGGAGGCGGTGGCGCCCATCCCTCCGGCGGGGCCGTGGGAGGTTCATACGGCGCGGGGTCCACCAGTGCAGGCTCTCTTTCCTCCATGGCGATCAGGGGCTTGTCAGTTCAATCTCTACACGGCGGGAACCAACGACCATTCCTTCCATGTTGGACGGAGCGCGGGGCGTTTCCACAATACGGTCACCGCGAACGCCATCTTCCTGCAATTTCGCGGTTACGGCCTTGGCGCGCTGGATAGCGACAAGCGCATCGGCCGAAAGGTCCTTGCCCGCACCGGCATACCCTTCAACCCGTACAATGTGGGAGGGGTGCTTTTCGGCTTGCTGCGCAACCTGCGCAACCACTTCCAGCCCGGCCTGATCAAGTTCGGAGGACTGGTTGGAAAAAAAGACAATATATTTGCGAGGAGCTTGGGTTGCACAGGCAGCCAGCAGGCTCAGGCAGGCAACTGAAATTAGGCGGCGCATAATGGTCATTCCTGAATTGTCAAAACAAAACCATCTTATTTGGTGCCCCGCCCGCGTTCTGGCGTCAACAACCATTCCGGTAGTCCTAGGCTGCGGCGGCTTTTGCCACGCCATCAGACAGACGCCAGATCCGGTCCAGTTTTTCCACCCCGGTCAGGCGATGGGCAATAAGGATCACCGTGCGCCCTTCGGTCACGGTGTTCAGGGTTTGCAGGAATTCCTGCTCTGTCTGCGCATCCAGCCCGGTGGCGGGTTCGTCCAGAATAAGTATGGGCGCAGGTGCCAGGAGCGTACGCGCCAGGGCTATGCGCCGCCCCTGCCCGCCGGACAGGCGCACCCCTCCTTCGCCCACCCATGTGTCCAGCCCTTCTGGCAGGGTGCGCACCACATCGGAAACAGCAGCCTGATCCAGCGCCTTCCACAAATCCTCTTCCGAGGCATCGGGCCGACCGAGCAACAGGTTGGCGCGAATGGTGTCATCAAACAGATGTGTTGCCTGTGAGAGCCATGCCATTTTGCCACGCACGGACTCTGGGCGAATGGTGGTTATGTCCTCCCCACCCAGAAAAATATGCCCTTCCTGCGGGGTTGCCGCGCGCAGCAGCAGAGCGGCAAGGCTGGACTTACCCGCCCCGGATGGCCCCAGAATGGCCACCCTGCTCCCCGCTGGAATGTCCAGCGTAAGCCCCTTCAAAACCCAGGGCCGATCTTCCGCCCAGCGGAAGCGTACATTGTCCAGACGGATATTGGTGCTCTCTGGCGCCGTCTGCTGCGCGGCTTCCGCCCGTGCAACCGCGGGCTGCACCGCCATGTCCACCACCCGGCGGGCGGAGGCTCCCATAATACCCGCCTGCAGGCCCGCACGCGTAAGGGTTATTGCGCTTTCAAACGCGGCCACGGTGAGGAAGAGGACACTCACACCTTCCAGGGCACCCAGTCTGGGCAGCAGAATACCGCCAATGGCCAGCAGCACCAGGAATATGGCAATCTGTCCGAACAAAAACGCCAGGGCATTGGCAAATGCCGCGCGGCGGGCCAGCGCCATTTGCCCCTGCAGCAACGCCGCATCCGCTGCCTGAACACGGGCGAGCATGCGCCCCTCCGCGCCAAACGCCCGAATTTCGCGCAGGCCCCCCACAAGGTCCAGGACCGAAATACGCAAATGCGCCAGAAGATGGGCCGCCTGCTCAGCCGCCTTGCGACCCGAACGGGCGATCAGCCATGGAACCAGAAAAGAAGCGCAGGCAAAGAGCGCGCCAACAGCCAGGCCCAGCACAGGGCTCTGGCGCCCGACAATAACCAGCAACGCAGGAAAGGTCAGGCAGGCACAGGCCAGCGGCACCACAATACGCAGGTAAAGCCCGTCGAGCGTCCCAATATCGGACACCAGACGGGACAGCATATCCCCCGCCCGGCGGAACCCCAACCCGGCAGCCGCACCATGCGCGAGGGAATGGAAGAACCACACGCGCAGGTCAGCCAGCGCACGAAACATGGCGTCATGGGCAAAAAGGCGCTCCCCGTAGCGCAGCGTGACACGCCCAGCCCCTACCCAGCGCAGCAATGCGGTTGTCACCACCACCTCGCCCAGCACACACCCGGCCAGCCGCAAGCCCGAAACCTGCATAAGCGCCAGCCCGCAGGCCAGAGCGGCCAGGGCAAGCAGCGCCCCCACCACCAGCCGCGCTCCCTGCCTGCGCCACAGGCGGAAAATAACGCATATGGCCTGCCAGTCCGTATAGCGGGCAGGGACCTGTGCTGTACCAGACGGAACCCGCACGCGGGCCTGATCGGTGACTGCCTGTTCTTGCGTTGCCATGTTATGCGGCCCCCTGCCGACTGATGACCCGCCCGTTTTGCAGGTCTATCCGCCGTCCCTTGAACATATGGGCCGCCGCGGAATGGGTGGCCAGAATGACCGTACGACCAACGGCAAGGCGTTGCAGGCTTTCAAAAACGCTTTTTTCGGTTGCCGGGTCCAGATGTGCCGTCGGTTCATCCAGCAGGAGGACCGGAGCATTTTTAAGGTAGGCGCGGGCAATGGCCACGCGCTGCGCCTGACCACCGGAGAGACCAAACCCCCCTTCGCCAATCTGTGTGTCCAGCCCGTTGGGCAATGCGGGCAAAAACTCCTCCACTGCGGCGGAACGCAGGGCGCTGGCCAGTTCGCGCTCATCCGCATCGGGTTTGGCGAACAGGATATTGTCCCGCAAGGACCCTGCGAACAGTACAGGCCTCTGCCCGATCCAGGAGACAACGCGCGAGAGCGCATCTGGCACTATGGTCTGCAACGGTGCTCCATTAAACAGCACCCGCCCGCTTTGCGGAACAATAAAACCCAGCAGCAGTTCCATGATGGTGGACTTGCCAGCACCCGACGGCCCCGCCAGCACCAGTGTTTCCCCCGCTGGCACGGTAAAGCTCACATGCTCCAGCGCAGGCCCGCGTGCCGGGTCCCATGTAAAGCCGACATCATCAAACGCAACCATCACACCATTGGCGTTGACTGTTCTGGCACCCTCCAGCACCGGGCGCTCGGCAACCTCGGGCAGGTCCAGTATGGCCGTGGCCGCACCCTGCGCGTGCGCGCGGTCCTGGTAGGCCAGTGCAAAGCTGCGCAGGGGGGCAAAAAATTCCGGCACGGCCAGCAGGGCAAACAGGCTGGCGACAACGGTCTGCTGCAAGGCGGGGGACGGGCCATTGGCCTGCATGGCCAGCGCCTGCCTGCCATCCAGCACGGCCAGCAGGATAAAGGCCACGACCATGGCGCAGTCGATGGATGCGGAGGACAGGAACGCCACACGCAGCACTTTCATGGTGCGTACGCGCAGTTCTTCGGCTGCATCCCCCAGACGGCGGGTTTCATCCTCCGTCCGGCCAGCCAGAACAATGGTGGCGATACCCTTGATACGGTCGAGAAAACGCGCCTGAAGCCGCGTCATGGCCAAAAACTGGTTGCGCGATGCAACAGCCGCACCAATGCCAAACACGGCCTGCCCGACGGGAACAGCCACACCACACAGGCCCAGAACAAGGGCCGCGCGGGGCTGCATGATGCCAACAGGCAGCAAAATGGCCACCGGCGCGGCCATCCACAACACGGAGGCAGGCACCCAGCGGCCAAAAAACCCGTCCAGCGCCTCTATCCGGTCCACCACAAGGGAGGCCAGCACACCACTATGCGTGCGACGCAGCAATGCAGGCCCACCCGCCAGAATGGAGGCCATGACCTCCCCCCTGAGGCGCCTGCGCGCCACAATACCCGCACGTGCTGCGGCTATGTCCGCCTGGATCATGCAAAGAGCGCGCAAGATGGCCAGAGCGGGAAAGAGCAGGAAAGGCCATGCCGGAAAGGCAGCACCCTGCCCTCCCCGCCACGCCACAAGGGCATGCCCAAGAACAACGGCCACACACCAGGCCTGCCCAATCCCGGCAAGACTGGAGAGCAGCCCCGACCCAACCACTGATCGCGCCGCACGGCGACCAAGACGCGACTGGAGGCGCGTCCAGTTACGAATTGCTGCTTTCTCGTTCCTCATGACAGACAGCGTTTATACTGCTCCGCCAAGGACGCAACAGTTTAGATCGCCACTCCCAACTGCGCACAAGGCATGCCAGCATCCTGCGCTCCCCCAGTTTTCAGGAGTTATCCGCCTTGTCCAGATGCAGGACCAGAGTGAACAGCACGCCTTCTTTTCCACTGTAACTCAAAGACGCCTTGAGCTGTCTGGCAAAACCGTGAATGAGCTTGAGCCCGATACCCGGCGTGCCCGATGCGGGGTCGAACGAGCAGCCAATGCCGTTATCTCCCACGCTCAGCGTGACCAGGTTGCCATTTTTTGTCAGGCGCACATGAATGACGCCCTCCCGATCATCGGGAAAGGCGTATTTGATCGAGTTGGTGACAACCTCGGTCACGATCAGCGCCAGGGGCACGGCCTGGTCGGGGTCCATCCAGAAACTGTCTGACTCCACCTGCAGGCGGATGCGCCCCGCATCGGTCTCGCCCGCGACATGGAAGGTCTGCTCACACAGGTCCTTGAGAAAAACGGCCATGTTCAGGCTGGTCAGCGTGTCCTCGGCATAGAGCGTGCGGTGCAGTGTCGCCAATGCACGGATTCGGTCGCGTGCGAGCGCGAATTCCGCCTTGACCTCTGGATGGGCGATCTGGTTGGCCTGAAGGTTGAGCAGGGACGCAACGATCTGGAGGTTGTTTTTAACCCGGTGGTGAATTTCCTTCATCAGGAGTTCCTGATGCGCCATGGCCTTCTCCAGCCTGGCCTCATGCCGGGAGAGGCGCTGCGTGGCCCGTGTGAAGGCCTGCCCCAGCCGTTGCAACTCCAAAGGCATGGAGCGCGTGCCCCGGCCATCGAACACCCCTTCCATCTGCCATTTTCGCACGGAATGGGTCAGCCGCCGCAAGGGCCATACCAGCACAATATTGGCCGCAAGGGTTACGCCCACAAGGCCCGCGGCCAGCAAGAACAACAGGGCCGCGATCTGAAAAACCATGGCCCGCAGGGCATCGGCCTCCATGGGGGTCCGCTGGGTTGAGACAAAAATAACCGCCCCCCCCGCAATGCCTCCCAGCGCGTAGCCCCCCTGCATGGAGGGAAGGGAGACAACGGAACGATCGCTTTTTTCCAGCTTTTCCTTCAGTTGCAACACAAGGGCAGGCGGGGGCTGCTCCCAGCCGCAATTGGTACAGACGGGAAAAAGCTCCCCGTCATGCATCAACAGCCACGCCTGAACGGGGTTTGTATCATCGGAAAAAGCCTCCCAACCCGAGGCCCCGCCCAGATACGCCCGCCTGCGCGCTATTTGGAGAATACCAACCAGATACCCGTGCGCCTTTGGCTCGGCCAGAAAAGCCGCAGGCACGGTTATGCGCAAAAACGCCCCGTTATCCTCCCCTCCACCGCTTTTTTGCACGGCTTCCATAACCGTGGCGTTAATGCGCGCAGGCGGGGTCAGGGTACCCACCTCCGCGCAGGAACGGCCCGAGGGGGAAACAGAATCAAGTTTTTGTCCTTGTTCGTCCAGAACAGCCAAAAAGCAGTAGCGCTGGCCACTGATTGTTTCGGCCAGCCTGAGCGCATGCACGATCTGGTCGTTGGTCAGGTCCATATTGCCAATGGTTTCGAGCGCGCTGCGCAGGCGGTCCGTATCGTGCCGGAACTGCTGGTCCAGCCGCATAATGGCCGCGACCGCGCGTTGCGCGCTGCCAACCTTGACTTCCTGGTAGTTCCGCAGCGCCAGAACGGCCCCAATGCTCAGCACCGGAATACCCGAAAGGCAGATCAAAACCCGCATGCGCGCACTGGTGGTAATGAACACCCGCCCCAGGGCGGACATGAGCAGGGCACCAAAACGCCGGGCCATGCGCCCGGCAGGGGAAAAGACGGGCAACCGGCTCAGTCCTGCTTGCTCCGGTCTTCCTCAATCAGCTTCAGCAGCTCTTCGGGCACAGGTTCATTCACAACGTCATCAAAAAGCTGGTGCAGGCCACGCTTCAGCCAGACATCAAAAGCCTGATCCCGAGATTGCCTGCCTTTGCGGGGGGGAGCGCCGTCCATACTCTTTCCCATTCCGAACCTAGGATCCTGCCATTGTTCGCCTGCCGCGGCTGCCTGCGGGGCAGGCACATCGTCCCCGGCAGCCCTGCATTTTTCAAGCTCAGCCTGCGCCATGTTCAGGCTGCAGCAATGCTCATGCGCGCAGTACCCGGCCGCGCGGCTCCAGCTTTTTTTGCCGCTTTCGCTGGCACACGCCCGCCTTGTTTGCGACCACCCGCATCGGACACGGTTTCTTCTCCTGTTAACCAGACTTCCAGCTGGCGGCGCGCCCGGAAAACACGGCTTTTGGCCGTACCCACCGCGCAGCCAGACATTTCCGCCAGTTCCTGATAGCTCATTCCTTCAAGAACCCCCAGCACCAAAGCTTCCCGCTGGTCATCTGGCAGACGTGCAAGCGCTGCATCCAACTCCATGAGGGCGAGCCGGTCATCATGCCGGGCGGCCACGGCCAGCATAGACTGGGGGGCGTCATCAATATCCGTGGTTTCGCGCTTTTTACGCAGGTCGGAAATAAAACGGTTCCGCAGGATACGGTGCATCCATGCGCCAAAATTGGTTCCGGGGATAAAACTTTCCTGCGCGGCCAGGGCATTGCACACGGCGTCCTGCACCAGGTCTTCCGCTGCGGTGCGGTTGCGGGTCAGGGCCAGCGCCTGCACCCGCAGCTTGGGCAGAATGGCAATGACCTGATCGTGGAATAATGAGGCTGACATTGTTTTTACTCCGCTTCTTCTTCCGTTTAAGGGAGCAATGAACAACACCGGGGCAAGGTTACATGGAGATGCCCTTTTTGTAATCACGAAAACGAGAGCCTGCGCCACACCGGGGTTACCCGCCCTCCCCCGCCTGCTGCTGCGCCAGCTTGTGCAGCAGGGACCGCGCGCGGGAGACGCGGGCCTTGATGGTGCCAACATCCACCTCGCAAATTTCGGCCGCCTCCACGTAGGTCATGCCGTGTGCGCCGATCAGCACCAGAGCCTCGCGCAGAAGGGGGGTCAACCGCCACAGCAGCACCTCCAGCTCCTGTACCTCCTGCCGCCCATCCGCGGGGGATGCCGCCCTCTGGGAGGGGTGCTGCCCGTAATGGGCCAGCACCTCGCGCTCTTTTTTGCCGCGCCGCCGCTGTTCAAGAAAAAGATTGCGCAAGATGGTAAAGCACCAGGCCTTGAGGCTGCTGCCCGCCTCGAATTGCGTCGCGCGGTCCAGGGCCCGCAAAACGGTCTCCTGCACCAGATCGTCGGCCATGGAGGGATCACGCGCCAAAAACCGGGCAAAGCCGCGCAGGGAGGGCAAAAGCGTCAGCAATTCCGTCCTGAAGGCCAGGCGCATGTCATCCTGATCGGAATTTGGTGTGTTAATCAGGATTCATCCCCTTTCGGCAAACGCCGCTCCGTGGCATCATTGCCTTACCGTATGTTTTTATCATGACCTAATCATAAGGAGATTTGTCATGTCAGAGTCACTTCGTGACGGGCTGATCCGGGCGCTCCCTTATGGCAGACGTTATGCACGTGCCCTGACTGGCAACCAGCCCGAGGGCGACCTGCTGGTGGCCCAGAGCCTGAGGGGCCTGACATCCCAACCGCCCGCGGAGGGGTTTACACCCCTGCTCCAGCTTTATCAGGCCATTTCGCGCCTTTATGGCCTGGAAGAGGAGCAACGGAGCACGCACGGGCCGGGCCTTTCCCCCGTGCAACGGCAGTTGCTGCTGCTCACGACGCTTGAGGAAGTCGGCGTGGAAACAGCAGCCCGCATTATTGGCGTACCCCACGACAAAGCCTTGCAGGAACTGGAAACAGCCCAGAAGCAACTCCACAAGGGGGTGCAGACATCGGTCCTGATTATTGAAGATGAGCCGATTATCGCCATGGATATAGAACTGCTTGTCATGCAGTGTGGCCACAAGGTGGCAGGCGTTGCCCACACCCAGGCCGATGCCGTGCAGCTTGCCGCCCAGACCCGGCCGGGCCTTATTCTGGCGGACATCAATCTGGGCCCCGGCGGGCATGGCAAGGCGGCCGTGGCCGAAATCACGGCTAGCTTCAAGGTTCCGGTCATTTACGTCACCGCCTACCCCGAAAGACTGCTTACGGGCGAAAAACTGGAACCCTGCTTTGTTATTACCAAACCGTTTGACCCCTTGACCCTTGCCGTTGCCACCTATCAGGCCGTAAGCAGTGTGGGTGTGGCTCAGACCTGACGTGTAGGGTAAAAAGCTGCCAGAACCCTTGATCGACTTTACTTCTGGAACGGCTGGCAATCTGTTATGGCGCTACCCCCCTTACTGCATCTGCAAGATATTACCCTGACCCTTGGCGGCAAACCGCTCCTTGATGGCGCGGGGTTTGCCGTTGGCAAGGGCGAGCGCCTCTGTCTGGTCGGGCGCAACGGGTCTGGCAAATCCACCTTGCTCAAAATTGCCGCGGGCCTGATCCAGCCCGATGCGGGCAGTGTTTTTCTCCAGCCCGGCGCATCCTTGCGCTACCTGCCCCAAGAACCTGACCTGAGCGCTTACGCCACCACGGCGGATTACGTTGCCGCCCAGATTGATGACCCCAACATGGAGTGGCGCACCGGCCCCATGCTGGACGCCCTTGGCCTTACGGGGGAGGAAAGCACGGCCCATCTCTCGGGCGGGGAAACGCGGCGTTGCGCCATTGCCGGCGTGCTGGCCGCGGCCCCGGACGTGCTGTTGCTTGATGAACCCACCAACCACCTGGACATGCCAACCATTGAATGGCTGGAGCGCGAACTGCTCGGCCTTGGCTGCGCCATGATCATGATCAGCCATGACAGGCGCCTGCTCTCCACCCTGTCGCGCTCGGTGGTCTGGCTGGACCGTGGCATAACACGCAGACTTGATGAAGGGTTTGACCGCTTTGAATCCTGGCGCGAGGACGTGCTGGAGCAGGAAGAGCGCGATGCCCACAAGCTGGACCGCCAGATCGCGCGTGAGGAAGACTGGATGCGCTACGGCGTAACCGCGCGCCGCAAACGCAACGTGCGCCGTGTGCGCGAACTGGCCGCCCTGCGCACCGCCCGCAAGGACGCCGTGCGCGCGCCGGGCACCGTAACCCTGAACGCCCAGTCCGCCTCCACCTCCAGCCGCCTTGTGGCGGTTGCGGAGGACGTGTGCAAATCCTGGGGGGACAAGCGCGTGATCCATAACCTGAACCTACGCGTCCTGCGCGGGGACAGGCTTGGCGTTGTGGGGGCCAATGGCGCGGGCAAGACAACCCTGCTGCGCCTGCTGACCGGGGGCGACCAGCCCGACAGTGGCTCCGTGGCCCTTGGTCCGTCCCTGAGCATGGTCACGCTGGACCAGCAGCGCCGCTCCTTGAACCCGGACCGCACACTGGCCGAAACCCTGACCGATGGCGGGGGCGACATGGTGCAGATCGGGGATGAAAAACGCCATGTTATCGGCTACATGAAGGACTTTCTGTTCCGCCCCGAACAGGCCCGCACACCAGTCAGCGCGCTATCGGGCGGGGAGCGTGGCCGCCTGATGCTGGCCTGCGCGCTGGCCAAGCCGTCCAACCTGCTTATCCTGGACGAACCCACCAACGACCTGGACCTGGAAACGCTGGATATTCTGCAGGACATGCTGTGCGCCTATAACGGCACGGTCCTGCTGGTCAGCCATGACCGCGACTTTCTGGACCGCATCGCCACGTCCGTACTGGCCGCCGATGGCACGGGGGCCTGGATTGAATATGCCGGTGGCTACAGCGACATGCTGGTCCAGCGGAACCTGCAACCGCTCGAAACCGCGCCACTCGTCCCCCCGTCCGAGCCCGCCAGACCCCGGGAACAGCCCGGCAAGCAGGCCACGCGCAAGCTGAGTTACAAGGACCAGTACGCCTTGGACAACCTGCCAAAGGAAATGGAAAAACTGCACGCC
>CALCDN010000079.1 GCA_937900755.1 uncultured Acetobacter sp.
ATTACGCGGCGGACCACCTCGGCCCCGGCCACCACCACCGCCACCAAGAACCGGCGGCCGCTGGGTGGAGAACTCGGCTTCTTCCGAATGCCAGGGATGGTCACGCACAACGGGAATGGACTTCCCGATTGTTTTTTCAATATCCTTCAACCACGCACGCTGTTCCGCATCACAAAAGGACACGGCCCAGCCATCACGCCCGGCACGGGCGGTACGGCCAATACGGTGCACGTAGCTTTCGGGCACGTTTGGCAGGTCGTAGTTGAACACGTGGCTGACTTCATCCACGTCAATCCCGCGCGCGGCAATGTCGGTGGCGACCAGCACCTTGACCGAACCAGCGCGGAAGCCCTTCATGGCCCGCTCACGCGCACCCTGGGACTTGTTGCCGTGAATGGCCTCGGCCGTAACACTGTGCTTGTTCAAGAACTCGGCAACCTTGTTGGCTTCATGCTTCATCAGCGTGAACACAACAGCGCGGGCAACCTTGTCGGATTCCACCATGGTCAGCAGCGCATCGCGCTTATCGCTTGTGCCGTTCACAAACATGATGGCCTGCTGAATACGGTCAACCGTGCTTGACGGCGGCGCCACTTCCACCCGGGCAGGGTTGCTCAGCAGCGATGCGGCCAGGTCCTCAATGCTCTTGGGCATTGTTGCCGAGAACAGCAGGGTCTGCCGCTGCGCGGGAACATGGCTCATGATCCGGCGGATATCGCGCACAAAGCCCATATCAAGCATACGGTCGGCTTCGTCGAGCACCAGAATTTCCAGCCCGGAGAGGTCAATATAGCCCTGACCGATCAGGTCCAGCAGTCGGCCGGGAGCGGCCACAAGCACGTCCACGCCACGGCGCATGGCGTCAACCTGCCTGCCCTGCCCGACACCGCCGAACACAACTGCCTGAGAAAACTTCATATGCCGTGCGTAAGCTTTAAAGCTGTCGCTGATCTGGGCAACCAGTTCACGCGTGGGAGCAAGCACAAGGGCACGCGGCTGTTTGGGAGCCGTCGCCTTGGGGTTGTTATGCAGATGTTGCAAAATCGGCAGCGCAAAAGACGCGGTCTTGCCCGTTCCCGTTTGCGCAAGGCCCAGCAGATCACGCCCTTCGAGCAGATGCGGAATGGAACCCGCCTGAATGGGAGTAGGTATTTCGTATCCTTGATCCGTCAGCGCCTGCAACAGGGGTGCAGCTAGTTTCAGATCCGAAAAAGTAGTCATTTAGGGGCAACCTCTCCATGCACCTGAAAACGAGTCGCATCCACCTTATTTTCAGTCACGCACTACCAAACCTATGTTGATGACAGAGCAGAACCGTCTCTAAGCCAGACTGGACGGACAGGTCAGCATGAATTTTATTACATTACAGACAGAATAAGATATTTTCGGAATCATGCATCCCGCGCATACTGTCTTGGAAGAATTATATAAAAGCAGTCTGAGCGCCCCGCAAGGGTTCCGTACCATATTGGTCCGAAAATAAGCAGCTCGCAGAACTGTTACAACATCTGCAAATCACGATCATCAGACACCTGATATATACAGGTTTTTTATCATATAACTAGTATTTTTAATATATTTTTGCACATGGAATAAATGCGCGATGCACTCTACAGGCATCCGAAATACCTTGAATTCTAACTTATTATTCAGCCCGCCGTTAATAATTGCCCATAAATCCAGACATTTGCACAACGCCCCGGCGCCATGCCAGCTTAACGCCTGCGCAGCAAAAACAGGGCCTGCTCGCCAAACAGGTTGGCCAGACGAATGGACCGCCGCCATGGCGCGCGCTCCCCTTCCTCATCCACCGCCATCCATTTTTCCACAATGTAGCCGTCCTTGCGACAGAGCTCGAGAAAGTCCCGAATCGTACAGGGGTGGATGTTGGGTGTCTCATACCACGGGGTATGCCATACGGCTGTCATGGGCATGCACCCCCCCAGCAACAGGCGCAACCGAAGCTGCCAGTGCCCGAAATTGGGGAAGGAGACAATGGCGTAGCGTCCAATGCGCAACATCTGCCGCAACACTTCCCTTGGACGTTCGACCGCCTGCAACGTACGCTGGAGCACCACGTAGTCAAACGAATGGTCGGGGTAATAGGCCAGGTCATGGTCCGCATCGCCATGCACCACGGGCAAGCCGTGGGCCACGGAGCGTGTCACCAGTTCCATGTTCAGTTCAATGCCACGGGCGTCACACCCACGCTCGCGATATAGATGGCCAATCAGCGTGCCATCCCCACTGCCAATATCGAGCACGCGGGTCCTAGGCTCGATCATGTCCGCGATCAGGCGCTGGTCAAGACGCATCAGAACAGTCCCGCATGTTCGGCAACGCCACACAGAAACCCACGTACTGTCCGGTCAAAATCCGGCTCTTCGAGCAAAAAGGCGTCATGGCCTTTATCTGTTTCAATCTCGACAAACGAAACATTGGCCGCCGCCCTGTTAAGCGCCCGCGCCAGTGTGCGCGCCGCCGATGTGGGGAAAAGCCAGTCCGAGGAGAACGACACAACACAGAACCGCACCGCCGTACCGGAAAAAGCCGGGGTCAGTTCGCCATCATGGTCGGCGGCAATATCAAACCAGTCCATCGCCCGCGTAATGCTCAGGTAGGAATTGGCGTCAAACCGCCGGACAAAGCTGGACCCCTGGTAGCGCAGGTAGGATTCCACCTCGAAAATATCACCAAAGGTGGAAACCGGGCCTTCCGGCCCCTGCCCGCCCGCAGGCCCGCGCCGCATCCGCCGCCCCAACTTGCGGGTCAACGCCTCTTCCGACAGGTAGGTAATATGCGCCATCATGCGGGCCACGGCCAACCCGCGCGCAGGCACAACGCCTGCCTCCCAATACCGTCCGCCACGCCAGTCCGGGTCTGCTATAATGGCCTGGCGCCCGACCTCGTTAAACGCGATATTCTGGGCGGAGTGGAAAGGTGCTGTGGCAATGGGCATGACCGCGAGCATCATCTGCGGGTAGCTCACCGCCCATTCCAGCACCTGCATGCCCCCCATGGAGCCACCCACCACCGCAAAAAGCCGCTCTATGCCCAAACCGCGCACCAGCTTGTGCTGGGCGCGCACCATGTCCCGGATGGTAATGGGCGGGAAGGCGGTGCCCCACTGCTCGCCCGGAGCGCCCTGCCCGTCGGTTCGCACCGAGCGCGGCCCCGTGCTGCCCATGCAGCCACCCAGAACATTGGAACAGATCACAAAAAATCGGTTTGTATCAATCGGCTTACCCGGCCCGACCATACGCCCCCACCAGCCCGGCTTGCCTGTAAGCGGGTGCGTTTCCGCCACATACTGGTCCCCCGTAAAGGCATGGCAGATCAGGATCGCATTGTCTTTTTGGGGCGAAAGCCGACCATACGTACAATACGCAATATCCACAGGAGCAAGGGTTACCCCACAGTCCAGTTCCACCCCTTCGGGGAAACTGGCGTGCGGATGCTCACCAACAGTAAGGGGCGCTGTGCTGTTCATAAACCCGCTGTATTCTCCAACCCGGACAGGCCGGGCAAAAAACCATATCGGCCCCGGTTACACTGGCACGGCCGGGCCGGGATTATCCCGGCCACATTCAGGCAGAAGCCGGTGCTGAATACCTAGTGTTCCATTTTGAGCGCGGCAAGGAAGGCGCTTTGTGGAATTTCCACCTTGCCAAACTGGCGCATTCGCTTTTTGCCCTCTTTCTGCTTTTCCAGCAGTTTACGCTTGCGTGAGATGTCACCGCCATAACATTTAGCCGTCACATCCTTGGACAAAGCGCCTATGGTCTCACGCGCGATAACACGGCTGCCAATTGCCGCCTGGATGGCGATCTTGAACAACTGGCGCGGGATCAGGTCCTTGAGCCGCGCGCAAATGGAGCGACCCCGCGTTTCCGCCGCGGAGCGGTGGGCAATGAAGCATAACGCATCCACCGGCTCCTGGTTGACCAGAATGGAAATGCGCACAAGGTCGCTGTCCTCGTACCCGTCCATCTGGTAGTCAAAGCTTGCGTAACCGCGTGTGAGCGACTTGAGCCTGTCGTAGAAGTCGAACACCACCTCGTTCAGTGGCAGGCGGTACACAGCCATGGCCCGGTTGCCAACATAGGTCAGATCAATCTGCACACCTCGGCGCTCCGTGCACAGGGTCAGCACTGCACCCAGATACTCGTCCGGCACCATGATGTTGGCCTTGATCCATGGTTCCTCGATTTTTTCAATCTGGGAGCCATCGGGCATGTCGGCCGGGTTGTGGAGTTCTTCCATCTCCCCGTTGGTACGGTAGATTTTGTACACAACGGAAGGAGCCGTTGCGATCAGGTCCAGATCGAACTCGCGGGAAAGGCGTTCCTGAATGATTTCCAGATGCAGCAGGCCAAGAAAACCACACCGGAACCCAAAGCCAAGGGCTGCCGAAGTTTCCGCTTCATAATGGAAAGACGCATCGTTCAGGCGCAGCTTGGAAAGACTGTCGCGCAGTTTTTCAAAGTCATCCGAAACAATGGGGTAAAGCCCGCACCAGACAACAGGGATGGACGGCTTAAAGCCCGGCAGCGGCGTTGAGGCAGGGCGCCGGTCATCGGTAATCGTGTCCCCCACATTGCAGTCGGCAACAGTTTTGATGGCGGCGTTGATGAACCCCATCTCGCCCGGACCCAGGCTTTCCACCGCTGTCATGCGGGGAGAGAACACACCAACCTGATCCACCTGATGCACCGCACCAGAGGACATCATGCGGACCTTCATCCCCCGCTTGAGCCGACCTTCCTTGATCCGCACAAGCACGATCACGCCCAGATAGGGGTCGTACCAACTATCCACCAGCATGGCCTGCAAGGGTTTTTCCGCATCCCCCGTGGGAGGGGGCAGGCGCGTGACAACGGCTTCAAGCACACCTTCGATGTTCAGCCCGGTCTTGGCCGAAATCTCGACCGCGTCATCGGCTGGAATACCAATGACTTCCTCGATCTGCTCTTTTACGCGCTCAGGTTCGGCCGCGGGCAGGTCCACCTTGTTGAGCACGGGCACGATTTCGTGGTTGGCGTCTATGGCCTGGTACACGTTGGCCAGGGTCTGGGCTTCCACCCCCTGGGACGCGTCCACCACCAAAAGCGAGCCTTCGCACGCGGCCAGGGAGCGGCTGACCTCGTAGGCAAAGTCAACATGTCCGGGCGTGTCCATCAGGTTCAGGACATAGGTCTTGCCATCCTTGGCAGGATAGCTCAGCCGGACGGTCTGCGCTTTGATGGTGATGCCACGCTCGCGCTCCAGTTCCATGTTGTCAAGAACCTGATTGGTCATCTCGCGGGCAGTCAGGGCTCCACACGCCTGAATCAGGCGGTCTGCCAGAGTGGACTTTCCATGATCGATATGTGCGATGATGGAAAAATTGCGGATGAGCGAAAGGGGTACATCGGTCATGCTGCCCCTTTACGGTAAATAAAGAGAAAAGTCAGCCTGTTCCTCTGCTCCGGGCACAACTTTCGCGCAATTTTTTAACGCACGGGTGCATTGCCCTGCCAACACCCCTGCAAACCGGGGCAAAACACAACGGCCTAGACAGGCTGGGCAATGGTAATCTGGCCCTCTTTTACAATATCGGCCAGCGCCGTGGGCCTGCCCAGCAAAAAGCCCTGCGCCTCGTCACATCCGGCGGCGTTGAGCATGCTCAACTGGTCCGCGGTCTCTATCCCCTCCGCCATGACTGGAATATCAAACGCCTTGCCCAGTGCCAGCACGGCGC
>CALCDN010000080.1 GCA_937900755.1 uncultured Acetobacter sp.
CCCACGACCCCCAGTCCCCCAGACTGATGCGCTACCAGACTGCGCTACTGCCCGTTAAGTGTGAGTGGTGTTTAACAGCCCCATATGACGGGCACAACCCACTCCACCTGATTTTTTTTAACTTTTTTATCAATCAGGCCAAAATCTTGCGCCGAATGGCCTCAAGCTCTACCAGCACATCGGCCAGGTCCGAACGCAGGCGAACATTCTGCCCCATAACCTGCACCAAAGCCTGCTCCAGACCGGCCGCAACAGCGGCAGGCAATTCGGCCGCGACAGCCTCGACCTGCTGATAATCAACAAGGGCTGGCTCTTCTTCCACGGCAAGCGCGTCCATCTCATTTTCAGACATAATGATAACCGGTTCCCCGGCCTGCATATCGGCCCGGGATTCGGGGAGCCCTTCGGGGGGTATGCCTTCACGCAGCAGGCGCTGCACACCTTTTACGGTATAACCCTGACTATACAGCAGGTCTGCAATCTGGCTGAGCAACACCACATCATCGGGTCTGTAATAGCGCCGCCCGCCGCCTCTTTTCAAAGGGCGAACCTGATGGAACTGTGTCTCCCACAGGCGCAGGGTATGCTGGGGAACATGCAGTTCATCCGCGACTTCGCTGATGGTCCGAAAAGCATGAGGGCCTTTTTCAACACCCCCCGACTCCGAGGCATCCATGACTGTGCCAGACGTGTCCTGCTCGGTTACACAAGAGGTGGATGTGCCATCAATCGTCATATTCGACTCCTGGCTCTGTCTCCTCATGGTTGACTTCGGCCCTCAGCAGCTGGCTGGAACGAAAAACCAGAACGGAGCGGGGAAGAATGGGCACTTCCTCCCCTGTTTTGGGGTTGCGCCCGCAGCGCTGCCCCTTTTTACGGACAGAGAACGTGCCAAAACCACTGATTTTGACACTTTCGCCCCGTTCAAGCGCCTGCATGACTGTCTCCAGAACATCTTCTAGGAGCACAGACGACTCTTTACGAGACAACCCTACCTGCTGATAGATCTGCTCTATCAAAGATGCACGTGTGACAGTTTCCATGTGCAGAAAGGTAACACGCCTGTGCGGCGCGTCAATTCATTCACAATGATGTCACTTGTCTGTTATCGGCCGATCACAGACGAACCAACACCGAACCCCATGTCAGGCCACCACCCAGCGCTTCCATCAGCACCAGTTCACCCTTTTGAATCCGCCCGTCCCGCACGGCTTCGTCCAGCGCCAGGGGAATGGAGGCCGCAGACGTATTGGCGTGCCGGTCAACCGTGACTACTACCCGCTCGGCAGGGAGCCCCAGTTTTTTACCGACCCCTTCAATAATACGAATATTGGCCTGATGCGGCACTAGCCAGTCCACATCCGCGTAGCTCAGGCCTTCCGCCTTGAGCGCCTCATCCACGGAAGAAGACAGCTTGGCAACGGCATGGCGGAACACATCGCGCCCGCTCATTTTAAGGTGACCACTTTTATCCGGCTGCCCCACGGCCCCATCCACATACAACAGGTCGCCCGTTGTTCCGTCGGAATGAAGGTGGGTGGACAAAATCCCGCGCGGAGCGGAGTCGTCATCAGAAGCAGACAGCACCACAGCCCCCGCCCCATCACCGAACAAAACGCACGTGCCCCGGTCTTCCCAGTCAACAATGCGCGAATAGACTTCGCTGCCGATCACCAGGGCGTTGCGCACCTGCCCGGAACGGATAAAGGAATCCGCTGTCGCCAGGGCAAAAATAAAGCCCGAGCAGGCCGCGGCAATATCAAAACCAAAACCGTGGGTCATGCCCAGGGCTGCCTGAATCCGTACAGCCGTTGCGGGGAAAGCCTGGTCCGGGGTGGATGTGGCGACCAGAACCACGTCAATATCGCCCGCACTCAGGCCCGCGTAATCGAGTGCCCTGCGCGCGGCTTCGGCACCCATGCTTGTCGCGCTGTCATCCGGGCCAGCCAGATGGCGGCGAGTAATGCCGGTGCGGGTTCTGATCCAGTCGTCCGATGTGGACAGCCTTGTTGCCAGCTCTTCGTTCGTGACAACTCTTTCTGGCAGAAATCCACCAAAACCCACCAGAAGCGAACGTTTCGCCATGACCGTTCTTTCATTATCCGCCAGCACAAGCCCTTCAGGGCCTTGCGCACGCAATACATTCGTCCCGTTATTCAGGAAACCGGAAGGGCTGGTTCACACTCTTCCTCCATCTGCGGGCGCATCAACAGCGCCCCCATATGGGACAGACGCTCACGAATGCTTTCATTGAAACCATGCGTGACCATATCCATGGCCACATCGACCGCTGCGGCAAATCCCTCGGCATCCGTGCCACCATGGGATTTGACCACCACACCATTCAGGCCCACAAAAACAGCACCATTGTAGCGGCGGGGGTCCAGCCACTCCTTCATCCGCTCCAGTCCGGGACGGACGAGCAGATAACCAAGGCGGGAAATAATTCCACGCTGGAACACACGACGCAAAAGGGTTGTTGCCATTTTAAGCACCCCCTCGCCGGTTTTCAGCGCGACATTTCCGGTAAATCCGTCAGTCACAACCACATCCGTGGTGCCTGCGGTAATGTCATGCCCCTCCACAAAACCGTGGAACTGGGCAGCCAGGGGGCTTTCTCGCAGGGTTTCGGCCGCTACGCGGAGTTTTTCGTCACCCTTGAGTTCTTCAGCGCCAATATTGAGCAGGCCAATGGTTGGCGCGGGCAGCCCCAGAACGGACTTGGCGAAGGCTTCACCCATGACGGCGAACTCCACCAGGTTACGCCAGTCGCACGCAACATTGGCCCCCAGGTCCAGCATGACCACATCGCCCTTGATCGTCGGGCTGATGGCCGCCATGGCCGGACGGGAGATACCCGGCAGCGTCTTGATCACAATTTTGGCCAAGGCCAGCATGGCGCCACTATTCCCGGCGGACACAACCCCCTGGGCGCGCCCGCTGGCCACGGCGTCCATGGCAAGCCGCATGGAGGACTGACGCAGCCGCAGCGCGGATGTCGGCTTCATGTCCATGGAGACAGACACATCCGTATGCCACACCGTGCAAATGGACGCAGCCTTGGGATAGCGCGCAAGCAAGGGGAGCAGGCGCGCTTCATCCCCGATCAGAAGCACCTTGATATTGCGATGCCGTTCGGCGGCAACGGCAAGCCCGGCAACAACCACTTCTGGAGCCCCATCGCCCCCCATCCCGTCCACCGCAAGGTTGAACACCTCGTTGGGATCGGAAGGAAAACTTTCTGGAATCTCGGTCTTGCTCATGCCTGCTTCTCTGCCATGCCGCAGATGCCTTACCCCCATTACCCCGCGTGCTACGGATGCAGCACGCGTTCTCACGCCTGAAAAATCAGGCGCGAACGGCGACCTTGAGTGCCTTGCCCGCGGCAATCACTTCACGCCCGTCGTAATGGCCGCAATGACTGCAGACATTGTGGGGACGCTTCAGTTCGCCACAGTTGGAACATTCAGCATGAGCTTCTGCGCGCAGAGCTTCATGGCTGCGACGCATGCCACGACGTGAAGGCGAGGTTTTCTTTTTGGGTACAGCCATAAGCCCAGCCCCTTCTCATAAAAATGGTTAGAACAACACGTCCGGTCACGGATTGACGCAGCCAGACGACATAACAGGTTTAACACCAGCACTGAGCCGCGGCCTCTAGCAGACAGCAAGCGTTTTCGCAAGCAATCCTACAAGAAAACCCTACAGCCACACCGGGGCGGTTACGCGTTTCCACCCCGCCAGCGCGCCAGACCGGCAAACGGACTGGCTTTTTTCTCGGGCTCTTCCTCAAGACCCCGCTGCTCGACTTCCTCCTCATCCATGATCAGGCCGGGAGGGAGAGCAACATCAGGCGCATGAGGATAGGGCTCCAGATCCAGCGCGAACTGCTCAACCACAGCCTCACCCAGATCAACGTCCTGCCCCTCATACGGAATTTCATCGATCGCGTCCATATCGGGCGCATCGGCCTCCACAAACTGTGCTGCGGGAATAAAGCGCACAACAAACGATCCCGCCATCATGTCCTCGAACGCTTCCATGCTGACAACGCAGGTCTGCGTATAGCGGACGGCCAGGGCCCCTTCGGCCGTGACAACACCCCGTCCGTTATCTTTGAGCCTGTAGCGGCAACGCAACATGGCCACATCCTGCAACCCAAGCCGCATGGCCACCTTTTTACATTCATCCGGTGTTGCTTCCACTGTCATATCCGTTCCCAGTATTCCGATTCGGCGCACGGCCAGAGGGCGAAAAAATTCTGGCTTTTCGGTCATGGAAGTCTCCTGAAGTAACGCTGAAACAAGCAGGCGGGACACGCTCGGGACAAAGCTTTTGGTCACCGCATGAACAATCTACCACACAAGTGCTGTTTTATGGAGTAAGGACTAATGCATCGGGCCTGCAAAGCCCGCACTTTTTGCCATTCAGCAATTGACGCCCCGCAAGTGTTGGGGCATCGGACAGAAATGGCCGTCGCCACCTGGAGGACGGCCATGGATCGCAATCTTACGTTTGGGACACCCTGACCAGATGACGCCGCCACGCAGGAACACGATGATGCGCCTTAAAAGTGCCTGTGGGGCACTCGCTACTGTTCTTGTGCTGTCTGGCTGTCAGGTTTTCGGCCCCACACCCACACCTAGGGGCTCGCTGGTCGAACCCGAAGAGTACAGCCAGCTCGAACCGGGTAGCAGCACCCGCGCGGACGCCATTGACCTTATGGGCTCGCCCACCACCAAGGGTGCGTTTGACGACAATATCTGGATTTATATTTCCATGACCACCCGCCTGGTGCCCATGGATTTTCCGGGCGTGATGAAACAGGACCTTGTTGTGCTCCGGTTCAACAACGCCGGAACGCTGGAAAGCATACGCACGCTCAACCGCAAGGACGCCCTGCGTGTTGCCATGATCCAGGAGATCACGCCAACACCGGGCACCAAAATCAATGCGCTTCAGCAGATCCTGGGCAATGTGGGCCGCTACAACCCGATGCAGAACATGATGGGCTCGGGCGCTGCCGGTGGGCAGGGCGGCATGTTCAACAGCAATTCCGGCCCAGGGCACTTTGGTTCGGGCAACTCGCTGTAAACACACCCCGAACAGGTGGGGTAACGCCCCTAGTCCGGCAGATATAGCCGCACCCGCAGCCCACCTTCGGGCGCACTCTCCAGCTCCATTTCCCCACCATGGGCGCGCACGATATCACGCGCGATGGTCAGGCCCAGGCCCGTGCCACCCCCGTGCCCGCTTTCAAACGCCCGCAGCACCTGCGCGCGGCGGGCGGGGGGAATACCCGGCCCGTTATCATCCACCAGTATGTTCACACCTCCAGGCACGCCGCGCGCACTCAGCACAACGCTGGCGCCATGCCTGCGGGCATTGTCGAACAGGTTGCCCAGCGTGCGCCGCATGGCGTCAGGGCGCATGTGCGCGTGCAGCCCCGGCTCCACCACCACGGCCCGGACCTGCACGTTGGCACGCCGGGCAGCACTCACCACATCTTCCAGAAAAGGCAGCATCTCAACGCGCTGCACACTCTCCGACCCCTCGCCCCGGGCAAAGGAGAGGTAGCTGTCGATCATGTGTTCCATCTCGGCAATGTCACCGATCATCTCACCCAGGTCTTCGGTCATGACCTTGGCGCAGATCGCTCCCTCACGCGGCATCATGGCCAGGGAGAGGCGCAGGCGGGTCAGGGGCGTGCGCAGGTCATGCGACACACCGGCCAAAACGCCCGTACGCTGCGCCACAAAGCGGGTGATCCTGTCCTGCATGCGGTTGAAGGCCACGGCGGCCTTACGCACCTCCTGCGCGCCTGCGGGGCGTATGGGGCCAATATCGCGCCCCATGCCAAACGGCTCCGCCGCCTGCGCCAACTGCCGGATGGCCCGCACCTGATTGCGCATGAACAGCCCCGCGATCAGGAACAGGAGCAGGGTGCTGCCCACGGTCCAGGCGACAAACAGCCATATCTGGCCCATATCCAGCCGTTTGCGGGGGGTGTCTATTTCCAGCACGCCATCTGGCAATTGAATGTAGATGCGCACTGTGTGGTGAAAGTGCCGCCAGCTTATGAAAAACGGATAGCTGATGGCCTGGTGCAAGGCCCGTACAAGGTCATCATCCATCGGCCCGAGCACATGCGTGGACCCAACGCGGGAGAGTTTGTCGCCTGGGCGCCAGATTTCTATAAGCTGCAACTGCTCGCGCGCCTGCGCGACAAACCACTCCTTGTCAGACGGGTTTTTCAACCGTTCAAGCGCATTGAGGGACAGGACAATTTCCGCCGTAACAGAGCCGGTCAGCCGCCGCGACACCACCTTGAGGAAGTTGCCATAATACAGTTCAAGTGCGATTCCCTGCGTGATAAGCAGTGGAAAGAGCACGATCAGCAGTGAACGCCCCAGCAATGAGCGGGGCAGCATGCGCCTGACCGATTTTTCCATCCTGAGCGAGCGCCACCGCTCACGCGGGAAAAGCCGAAAACCCCTGCGCTGCGTCATGCGCGTTACAGGCCCGGCTTCAACACATATCCCCGCCCACGCACCGTATGCAAAAAGCGCGGCTCACGCGGGTCTGGTTCTATGCACCGGCGCAGGCGCGTGACCTGCACATCCACCGCACGCTCGCCGATTTCGGTCATGTCCATGGCCTTGGCTATGTCCTCTCGCGTGAATGTTTCGTTGGGTTTGCGGGCCAGGACACACAGCAGGGCAGCCTCCCCCCCGGTCAGATGGATATTGCCCGCAGGGCCACTGAGCAGCAGCCGAACCGGGTCAAACTCCTTGTCGCCCAACCTGACAATCCGCAGGTTGTCCGTTGGCGGTGGAGGCTGGTGCCGCCTGAGATGCGCCTTGAGCCGCAGCAGCAGTTCGCGCGGTTCAAACGGCTTGCCCAGATAGTCGTCCGCCCCGGCTTCGAGCCCTGTAATGCGGTCTTCGGGCTCGCCTCGCGCGGTCAGGAGCAAAATGGGCAGGTCCTGCCCGGACTCGCGCAGGGCGCGGGTCAGTTCCAGCCCGTTCTCGCCCGGCATGGTCACATCCAACACCAGCGCATCGGGCTGAATCCCTTCAAGCGTATGGCGCGCCTCGCTTGCATTGGCGGCAACACTGACCCGGAAACCGTGCTCAAAAAGGTAACGTTGCAGCAGGCGGCGCAGGCGCGGGTCATCATCGACCACCATGACATGGGAGGCCACATCCCCTTCGGTGCCGGTTATCTGCTCAGACATGTCAACGCCCTTCCTTTCGTCCTGCACCATCTTCACTCAACAGGCCCCTGCTGTGTTCGGAGAGCATACCACTGATCACGCGCCGGAACCCTTCCACCGCGGCTCCGCCCGCTTCCCGGTAGGCGGCGACCAGCCTTTGGCGGATAACAGCAAACAGCCGCGCCTCCGCCGCCTTGCCCTCGGGGCTTAAAAACAGCAGCTTCTGCCTTCTGTCCTGCCGCCCTGCCGTGCTGTGCAGGTAGGCCCGTTTGTCCAGTTCGTGCAACGTGCGCCCAAGGCTCTGCTTGGTCACGCCCAGAATGTCCTGCAACCGGCTGACCGGAATACCGGGGCTGAAGGCCAGCACCTGCAACACCCGGTAATGCGCGCGGCCCAGACCATCCTCCTCCAGCACCGGGGCCACGGCCTCCGCCATGTCACGCGCGGCCAGAAACATGAGCGTTTGCGCCAGCCGCAGACTTTCCTCGCGCAGGAAAAGCAGGTCGGAGCCCGCGCGCTCATGGGGCGGTGGCATGGCCATTGGAGCGCCTACCCCTTTGCAGGCGCTGTTGGAGCGGCGGACAGGCCAAAACGGGCCTTTATCCGCCCGATACGCAGCACATCGGCCAGGCGGCGGTCAACAAAGGCCGCAAACCCGGCCTCCTCCGCGCCCCGGCTCAGCCAGTACAGAAAGACCGAAGCATATACCCCGCCCAAAGTCAGCCTTTTGCTCACATAGGTCAGGCCTGTCGCATCATCCTGCGCGGCCTGCCATATGGCGTTGACCGTGCGCACCCATGCCCGCCTGAAGGCCTTCTGCCCCCGGATGGACAAAAATACCGTCATGCCCTGCCGCGCGGCCGATCGCCTTTGCTCATCAGACGGCAGGCGCAGCAATATGGCCTGGCGCACCCTCTGGCTCAGCCTTGGTTCCTGCGTGTCCTGCATGGCTTCCACCATGGCGCGGTCACACAGGTCAGACCAGGCTTCCACCATTTCCACCACTCCGGCGGGAAAAAGAAGGTCGGCATCCCGCCCCGCCACGGCTTTGAGCGTGGTGACGCTCCACCCACATTCCCCCGCGACCGCGGCCAGCTTGCGCAGGGCCTCGTCCCGGTCCACATCCCGCTCCATGGGCGCGGGCATGACCCCCGCGGCAAGTGTTGCCACCGCCAGAGAAAGTGCCTGTTCCAGTTTTCCCGGCAGCATGCTCATGCCTTTACCCCATACCGTGTGATTTCCGCCTCAAAACCAAAGCGGGCCATATCCGTCATACGCATGGGATAGAGGATTCCGTCCAGATGATCCATTTCATGCTGCATGACATTGGCGCAAAAGCCCGAGGCCAAACCTTCAACCCGCCCGCCATGCT
>CALCDN010000081.1 GCA_937900755.1 uncultured Acetobacter sp.
CGCGCCTACTACCTGGACATGAGCCCCTATCATGGCCAGGCGAACCTGATCGATGTCGGCCCCATTGCCACCATTGCCCCCACCCCCAACACCACCTTGCTGCTCAAGGTACCCGCCGTATGGCGCAACAGCCGCCAGGACGCCATTTACGCCAGCGGTACCGCCTTTTACGCCTACCGCCCGCATGGGGCCTACACAGCCACCATGCCACAGGCCAGCTTTACCTGGCGCGCAACACGCCACATTACACTTGGCATTGATGGGGAATATATTTTTGCCTCCCGGAGCATGATCAACGCCGGAGCCTCCTCGGGAGCGTTTGTGCAGAGCAATATTGAACTGACCTTCTGACCCGCTTTGGTGCAGACAAATACCCGTGAGCATCGTATGTGCACAAAGGAGCGGAGGAACGCGGGCCAGCCCGCCCTCCGCTCCTTATCGTTCGTGAGGTCATGCCTGACCACTCCCATGCTTCAGGCGGCGTAACCTCCATGACCCTCGGGGAGAGACAGGACGCATGGCCAGCCCGACACCCCAGCGGGAACTCACACTCCGTGGCCTCGTGCTTGGCGCGCTTATCACCATCGTCTTTACCGCGTCCAATGTGTATCTGGGCTTGCGGATCGGGCTCACTTTCGCCTCTTCCATACCGGCGGCGGTTATTTCCATGGCCGTGCTGCGCCTTATGGGGGGTGGCACGCTGCTGGAAAACAACATGGTGCAAAGCCAGGCTTCCGCCGCTGGCACCCTGTCCTGCGTGTTCGCTACGTTTCCGGGCCTGATTATTGCCGGGTTCTGGACGCATTTTCCTTTCTGGCAGACTGCGGGGCTGTCCTTTGCGGGTGGGGTGCTGGGGGTGTTGTTCACCATTCCACTCCGGCGCGCGCTGGTCACGCAAAGCAGCCTGCCCTACCCCGAAGGCGTTGCCGCGGCCGAAATTTTGCGCGCGGGGGCCGACAAGGGCAACCAGCGCGGCCTGCAGGCCCTGATAAGCGGGGGGCTCATGGCCTCCATTTTTTCCTTCTGCAGTGGGGGCCTGCGCCTGCTGGGTGACGGGCTGAGCCTGACCGCCAGCGCAGGCAGCGCGGTTTTTCAAATAAGCGCGGCCTTTTCCCCCGCATTGATCGGGGCGGGGTACCTGGTCGGGTTGAGCGGTGGCATGGCCATGCTCACAGGCTGCGTGCTGGCCTGGGGCATTGGCGTGCCCTGGCTGACAGGCCTGCTGCCCGCCCCCCTGCCCCTGCCCCCGGCCCCGGTTGCGCAGGACATATGGCTGCACAAGGTCCGCTTTGTGGGGGCAGGCGCCATTGCCGTTGCCTCCCTCTGGACCCTTGTCGAGCTTATGCCCCCCGTCCTGCGCGGCATACGCGCCATGCTGCGCCGCACAACCGGCCTGACCGCCACAACCGAGCGCGACCTTTCCGCCCGCGCCATGGGGTGGTTGCTCGCACTGTCCACTGTGCTGCTGACTGGTTTTTTTGCCGCGTTCCTGGCCCCCGTGGCCCACGGGTTCTGGCCGGTTGTGGGGGCGGCGGTACTGTTTTGCATCGTGTTCGGCTTTATCATGGCCGCGGCGTGCGGGTACATGGCCGGTATTGTTGGCTCCTCCTCCTCCCCCATTTCCGGCATTATCATTATTGGCGCGGTGCTATGCGCCCTGATGATCCTGGCCCTTGAGGCGCTGGGCCTGACACCGGACGCCATGATGATGGACGGCCAGAAACTGGCCACGGCATTTACCATCCTGCTCCTGTCCGCCATTACGGCCACCATCGCCATTTCCAACGACAACCTGCAAGACCTCAAGACCGGCCAGCTTGTGGGGGCAACCCCGTGGAAGCAGGAGGTCGCCCTGATCGCCGGATGCCTTGTGGGGGCCGCGGTTATTCCGCCCGTTCTCAACCTGCTTTATCAGGCCTACGGGTTTACGGGAGCCATGCCCCGCCCCGGCATGGACCCGGGCCACGCCCTGTCCGCCCCGCAACCTGCCCTGATTACGCTTATCGCCAAGGGTATTTTCACCCATTCTCTGGACTGGAGCATGCTC
>CALCDN010000082.1 GCA_937900755.1 uncultured Acetobacter sp.
ACCCCGATGGCACAACCGATGTAACCCGCACCCTCTGGACCGGCCCCAACACACCACCGGCTGCGTTGCAGGCCGCCTTTACCCGCGTGCTCAAGGGCAACCTGCGCCTTGGTCATGCGCGCTTTCCTGTTGGCACCAAAGGCCATGCGCTTGATGCGCTGGCACGCTACGACCTGTGGCAGGCCGGGCTGGATTTTGACCACGGGACCGGGCACGGGGTTGGCAGCTTCCTTTCGGTCCATGAAGGGCCTGCCCGTATTTCCAAGGCCCCGTCCACCATTGCGTTGCAGGCAGGCATGGTCTTGTCCAACGAGCCGGGTTTTTACCTGCCCGGCACGTACGGTATCCGGCTGGAAACCCTTGTTCTGGTCCGCCCCTTTGCACGACCAGACTCCACGCGGCCTTTTCTGGAGTTTGAAACCCTGACACTGGCCCCGTTTGACCGGCGGCTGATCGATGTGGCGCTTCTGGGCGAGGCAGATACCGCACTGCTGGATGGCTACCATGCAGAAATCTTGCACCAGATTGGCCCACACCTGCCCGTGGATGCCCAAAAATGGCTACAAACCGCCTGCGCGCCTCTCAATAAGGCGTGATAGCAGGCGTTTGCCGCCAATGGTCACGTAAATGGGAATCGCCTGGGCGCACAAAGAGGCGCAGAACAGGCACCGAAGTTGAAAGGGAGCTTCTCAGAATGACAGCACATAGCAAGACCATTCCCGCCACACTTATTCCCGGTGATGGCATTGGCCCTGAAATTGTTGAATCGGTTATAGAAATTCTGGACGCGGTTGAGGCCCCGTTTGTATGGGACCGTCAGCTGGCCGGCATGGCTGGTGTAGATGCGGTTAACGACCCACTGCCCAAGCAGACCATTGAGAGCATCCGCCGTACGGGCCTTGCCCTTAAAGGCCCGCTGACCACTCCGGTTGGGGGTGGCTTCAAGTCCATCAATGTGACGCTCCGGCAGGAATTCGGCCTGTTCGCCAACCTGCGCCCCACCAAGACGATTGTCCCCGGTGGCCGGTTTGATGACATTGACCTCGTTCTCTTCCGTGAGAACCTGGAAGGCTATTATGCCGCCATGGAGCACTACATCCCCGTGGGTGAAGACCCCAAGGGTATTGCTCTGAGCTCCGGCTTTACGTCCCGCGCGGAATGTCGCCGGATTGTCAAATATGCCTTTGACTATGCCGTGAAGAACAACCGCAAGACGGTTACGATCGTGCATAAGGCCAACATTCTCAAGCTGCTGACCGGGCTGTTCCTTGAGGAAGGCCGCAAGGTAGCCGAAGAATACAAAGGCCGCATCGCCTTTAACGAACGGATTGTGGACGCCTGCGCCATGCAGCTCGTCATCAACCCGTGGCAGTTTGACGTGGTTGTCACCACCAACCTGTTCGGTGACATCCTGTCCGACCTGACCGCTGGTCTGGTGGGTGGTCTTGGCATGGCGCCGGGTGCGAACATTGGCGAAAAAGCCGCCGTGTTTGAAGCCGTCCATGGCTCCGCCCCCGACATTGCAGGCAAAGGCATTGCCAACCCGCTGGCGCTGCTGCTGGCTGCGGTGATGATGCTGCGCCACGTTGGCCACGAAAAGCAGGCCAGCCGGATTGACGCCGCGATCAAAAAAGTCATCACCGAAGGTGGTGTGCGCACCAAGGATCTGGGCGGCAACGCCACGTCCAAGGAACTGACGGCAGCCCTCAAGCAGGGTCTGGCCTAAGTTTACAGGCAAGGCCTCCGCCGCGGGCGTGTCCCGTGGCGGAGCCGGTGTGCAAGGGGGTGCTTTGGCATCCCCTTTTTTTATGGCAGGTCCACGGGCTGGGCACACGCCAGGAGCCTGAGGCTGACCAGCGCATGCTCGAATATTTCCTGTTGTTGGGGCGGCATCCGTGCCACCTGCCTGCCCAGCCAGCGCGCGGTTACGGCGGCCTGATGGATAACCACCGCGCCATCATCGTGCTCCCAGTGCCGTAAAAAGGCCCGAAGCGCCTGTTGCACGGCATGTGGGGTGGTGGGCGCAAGAGCCAGCTCCCGCAGCAGAATAACATGCATGCCACTGACCATGCCCGAGAACTGCTGGCGGGCAAAAGCGTTGCGCTGCCGCAGGGGAATACCCTGTGCATTGCGCACAATCCGCACCAGACTGTCCGCATTGCCCGACAACCACTGGTAGACCGAAACCGAACTGTTGGGGGAGGCCAGTTCCTGCAACTGCCTGCTGGTCCAGCGCGCCGTGCGCAGTATGTGGGAATCCAGCCTGAACGGCAGGACAGTGCGGTATGTCCACCCCGCGACCAGCACAGCCCCCAAAAACGCCAGGGCCGTGTTGAGGAACGAAACCTCGTCATACCGTCCCTGATTGTTCGGCCCCATCAGAACCGGCAGGAACATATTGAACGAAAAAGCATAACCCGCCGTTGCCGGGTTCCGCGCAGCCAGCCCCCCGATGACCATGGGCACCATCATCAGCAGCACCAGCAACTCCGGGGTGTTCAACGCTGGCAGCACCAGTGTTACG
>CALCDN010000083.1 GCA_937900755.1 uncultured Acetobacter sp.
ATAATACGGTCCAGGAAGGGGACGAACTCCTTGTCTCCGCTCCGGCAGGGGAGTGTGGCTATGCCCCAGCACAGGATGGAAAAACCATGGTCCTCAGCGCAGGTATCGGCCTGACACCGTTTATGTCCGCTCTGGAGCAGATTGGAGAACAAGCCCACGGTGCAATCCATTTCGTGCATGGAGCCCATGCGGCGGATACGCAGGCCTTTGCACCATATGTGCAGGAGCTGGCGGCCAAAGGAGCGATCAAGGCCGATATTTTCTACAGCACCGGGTGCCCGGAAAGTGCTCAGCCTACCCCCGGGCTGAGCTTACATTCCGGCCGTATAACAACAGCGTGGCTGGCAACACAGGTCCAGCCCGGCATGCATTACTGGGTCTGCGGTCCAGACCAGTTCATGCTGGAAATGATCTCAGCCCTTAAAGCTCAGGGCGTGTCACCAGCACAGATCCATTACGAATTTTTTGGTTCTGCCTCGGACGCACAGCTTCTGGCCGTTGCATAAACCAGACTGACCACGAACTGGGGAGGGCGCGCGACATGCCCTCCAGCAGGCTGCCCCTTGATTATCGAGGGGCAGTTTTATGCCGTGGCGGCGGCACAGGGCTTTTATGCCTTGTTGGCCGAAGCCTGCGCCAAAGCCGCGAGCGGCCGATATCCAAGAGCTTACCCTCTGGCTTTGCTGGCTTTATAAATAAAAATAATAAATTGAAAATTTATTACCTGTTATGCGTTGATAATACGCTATTTGCCACGCACGTAAAAAGTAATTAGATAGCGTTTGTCGCTCTGTTTATATGGGCGAAGGTCAAAACCAAGAGCCTAAAGCCTGATCCATTCAATAAGGACATGGAACATGAGCAAGAACACAAAAGAAGTTATTATATGGGTTTCTGTATTTGTTGTTGTATGTGGTGCAATGTGGGGTGGGTCGATAGTCCTGCATAATTACCGACAAACACAGTGGGACCAGTTTGTTCTGGAGCACCATTGCATTATTACCGGAACACAACCATCGACAAGCTTTTTCTCATCGGATCAAACAATATACCAGTGTGACAACACCGGAATTTATTATCGGAACAAGTAAAACTTTCCAGCATGATGCCACCCCAAAAAAGATGACGTAATCACGGTTTACTCCATGCATCATGTCATGGGGTGGGCCAGTAAGGTGGATGTAGCTCTCTGCCTTTGCTGGCTACATTCCTCGGCCATAAAATCCAGCAAGGCCCTTACGGCTGGCATCAACCCTTTGCGGGATGGAAAAACCGCATGTACAATGCCAGCGCGAGGGGTCCATTGGGGCAGCGCCTGAACCAGCCGCCCGGCCTCTACATCCTTCCACACCATAATTGTTGGCAGTTGCACAATGCCAACACCGGCCAACGCGGCCTCGCGGAGTACGGCCAGGTCGTCCGTTACCAGCCTGGGCTCATGGAAAACCGTGGCTGTTTGACCCTGTTCATTTTCCAAAATCCATGAATGTTCCGTTGGAGAGGTATAAAAATCCATACTGGAAAAAGCGGCAAGGTCCGCTGGAGAGGCCAAGTGCGTTTTAAGCACGTCCGGCGCAGCCACCAGACACTGCGTGCTGGTATCGAGCACACGCATGACAAGGTCAGAGGGCTCAATGGGAGGAAAGCGTACCCGCACGGCAAGGTCCATTCCACCTTGCAAAATATCAACCCGGCGATTTGTACTGTCCAACTGCAAGCTAACCAATGGATAGCGCAAAAGAAAGCGGGCCAGAATGGCCCCAAACTGAAAATTGAGCAAAGCCACGGGACAACTCATGCGGATTAGACCGCATGGCTGGGCCTGTAACTGGGCAATGGAGTGCTCTGCCTGTTCCGCTTCCGCCAGCATGGCCTTGCAGTGCCCATAAAACCGGTGCCCGGTTTCGGTTACTGAAAAATGGCGGGATGACCGCTGTAAAAGCCGGGTGTTCAGGCGGGCTTCCAGCATGGCGATGCGCCGACTCAACAGGGATTTCTGCACGCCCATGGCACGGGCAGCAGACGAAAATCCACCAAAGTCCACGACCTGAACAAAATAGTAAAAATCATTAAGGTCTCTCATCGTCTCATCCACGCAACGCAATGTTTGATCTGCCGGTCTTTATAGAACACTGCCTGACTTCTATGTTCTGGATAAGCAAAAAAAAGCCAGGCATCGGCTCCGGCTTCCAAAATCAGGAGGAAATCATGCATAAAAAAATTCTGGGTCGCTACGGCAACGAGCGTGGGCATTGGGTGGGCAATGGTTTTCCTGTGCGCTCCCTTTTTTCCTATGCGACCCTAGGCCAACATCTTAGCCCGTTCCTGCTGCTGGATTATGCTGGCCCACACCAGTTCCAGCCAACTGAAGAACGCCGTGGCGTTGGGGAACACCCCCACAGGGGCTTTGAAACCGTGACGATTGTATACGATGGAGAGGTCGAACACCGCGATTCATCAGGGGGCGGCGGCATAATTGGCCCTGGAGATGTGCAGTGGATGACGGCGGGAAGCGGCATCATGCACCAGGAGTTCCATTCTCCCGCCTATGCCGCGACCGGAGGCGCTTTCAGAATGGTTCAGCTCTGGGTCAATCTCCCGGCCAAGGACAAGCAGGCCCCCCCTGCCTACCAGACCTTGCAGGCGGCCAACATTCCTACCCTTGCCCTGCCACGGGATGCGGGAACATTGCGGGTTATTGCAGGCCATTATGGCCAGACCGAAGGCCCCGCACATGTGTTTTCGCCACTGAATGTGTGGGACGTGCGTCTTGAGCAGGGCGCGTTGGTCACTTTTACCGTCCCGGAGGGGCATAATGCGGCGGTTGTCTCGCTTGAGGGGCGGTTGAACGTCAATGAATCCCAGGAACTTGGGAGCGCCCAACTCGTTCTACTGGACCACGAGGGCACGGAAATGACCGTTCAGGCGCTGGCTCCAAGCAGTTTTCTGGTGCTGACCGGAGCGCCCCTGAATGAACCAATTGAAGGATATGGCCCTTTTGTCATGAACACCCGCGCGGAAATCAGGCAGGCCATGGAGGATCTCAGTAACGGACGTTTTGGCGGTATTTCAGCCTGAGCACTGTGGGCGAGGCCCAGCAGCAATCATGATGTTTCCAAATAAGGGTAGAAAAACATGACAACCGCGACAACGCTGCATTTTGTAACGCTTCTGGGCAGCCTGCGCCGGGCCTCCTTTAACGCGGCCATTGCACGGAGCCTGCCACAATTGGCACCGGAGGGTGTGTCCATTTCCGCCCTTGGAAGCATTGCCGATTTTCCCCATTACAGCCAGGACACGCAGGATGAAGGTTTTCCTCCAGCGGTATTGGGCATGGCGGAGCAGATCAGCGCCTCGGACGGAGTTATTATTGTAACCCCTGAGTATAACTACTCTGTTCCTGGCGTGCTGAAGAACGCCATAGACTGGCTTTCACGCGTGACGCCCCAGCCTTTGGCCAGGAAGCCCGTTGCCATACAAACCGCATCTCCGGGGCAGATCGGAGGTGCCCGGGCGCAG
>CALCDN010000084.1 GCA_937900755.1 uncultured Acetobacter sp.
CGGGAGTGCTGGTTTATCAGGTCAGCCCGGGCCAGCGCCGCGCAGAGCGGGGAGTAGAGGGCGGGGGCGGTGGCCAGGTAGAACACACGGGGGCGGTCGTTCGCGCTCAGCAGGGTTCTGAGTGTCTGCCAGTCCCCGCCGGGCTGGAGCGCGTCCAGCGTAATATAGGTCAGCAGGCCCAGAAAATGGTGCAGGGTCTGGGCGTCCTGCGCTGTTTCGGGCGCGAACTCACGCAAGGCGGCCTCGGTCTGTTCGCGGAACTGTTCCGTGTTCAGCTCCGTGCGGGCAATGCAGATGATCTGGGCGTCATCACTGAATTCCTGCGCATGGAAGCGGCGCAAGAAGGCAGGGAGCAGCTTGCGGCGCGACAGGTCGCCTGTTGCGCCAAAAATGACAAAGTCAAAAGGTCCCGTGTGATTGACAAGAGCCATGAGAAAGACATTCCCGCAAGGGTGGTTGGCTGGGCCGCCGTCAATAAAGGGCGTTGGCGGGTGTGGCGTGCAACAACAGGCCACAACGCAAGGGCTGCTCAGCTTATGGAAGGCCCAGGACGTGTTTGCAAGGGTTAGAATGGTGTGTGATCATTGACCCCGTGCACGCGGCGCGATAAGCCCGCGCCTTTGGCCAGGCAGCAGGGTGCGGGTTTTTTGTTCCCCGTATTCATGAGCCTGCGATACGATGCGCAACAAAGGGAGCCGAAACATGGATGGCGAACAAGAAGACGCAGCAGTGGGCGGCATTGCCGCAGACCGGCTGAGAAGCATAATTGAACGGGTTGAACGGCTCGAGGAAGAGCGCAAGGCGCTGGCGGGTGACATAAAGGACATTTTTACCGAGGCCAAATCGGCCGGGTTTGATGTTAAGGTCATTCGCCAGATTATCCGCCTGCGCAAACAGGAGCCATCGGAAGTGGAAGAGCAGGAAACCCTGCTGGACATCTACCGCCGTGCCCTGGGCATGTAAGGGCATCCGCGCGGGCGCAACACAAGGTCGGGACGGCTTTTGATGATGACATTGTCTTTTCCCGAATGGGTGCCGCTATGGGGCCAGTTGCTGGTCCTGGCGGTTGGCATTGTGTTCGGGCTCGCGTTCATGATGATGCCTTTTGCGGTTTTTGGCGTCAAAAGCAGGCTGGCTGAACTCTCCCTCCAACTGGAGGAGCTTCAGGCGGAACTGCGCGCGCGCGCCATGCAGGGGAATGTGGCTCCTGCCGGGTATGCCAATGACGTGGTGGAAGCACCACTTCCCTTTACCCGGCGCGCGGAGCGTAAGGAAGGCCCCGTGGTGGAGGAGGTGCGCCCCCCCGTGGTGGAAAAAAGCCAGCCCCTGCGGAGCACGCCCGTTTTTGCGGAACTGCGCGCCCCAAAGGTGTCGGATGCCTACGAACCCAGGCACGACGCGCCCCCCGCCACGCATAGTGATGCCACCCTCCAGAGGGAGGTTCCGGTCAGGCGCATGCCCTGGCATGAGCAGGACCAGGAGGACGAGCCACCAGTAAGTGGGGCCGAAATCCTGCGCCGCCAAAAAGCGCCCGATGCCAACCAGGTTGCCTACAGGCCCGATTTTTCGCACGAACAGCCGCCAGTCCGCCCCGTTGTATCCGATGCACGGTATGACGACCATACGGGCAGGGCGGAGCCCGTGCTGCATTTTCCATCCCGCAACAGGCCGTAAACGGTCGTTGGGGAGCTATGCGCGCGGTGTTATGCCGGCCCGGCGGGCTCAGGGCATAACAAGGTGGGTTCAGAGCATGACAAGGTCATCGCGGTGGATCAGTTCGTCACGCCCCTGCCAGCCCAGAATACCCGCCGTCTCGCTTGAGTGGTGCCCGGCTATGCGGCGGGCGTCATCGGCATCGTAGGCGGCAAGGCCGTGGGCGAGTATGCGCCCGCTGGCATCCACCACCTCCACCAGGTCACCCTGGGTAAAGCTGCCCTGCACGTGCAGAACGCCCGCGGGCAGCAAGGAACCACCCCTGCGCAGGGCCTCGGCCGCACCGGCGTCCACCTTTATTTCCCCCGTGGGGTTCAGGCTGCCCGCAATCCACTGCTTGCGACCTGTATGGCCATTGCTCTGGGGCAAAAACCATGAGCAGCGTGCGCCATCCATAAGGGCTTGCAGCGGGTGCATGGTCTTGCCAATGGCAATGGCCATGGCGCAGCCCGAGCGCGTGGCAATGTTGGCGGCAAGCAGTTTGGTGCGCATGCCCCCCGAGGAATAGCCCGGTGGTGGTTCACCCCCCATGGCTTCGATCTCGGGCGTCAGGCTTTCAATGACCGGCAGGTGTTGCGCATTGGGGTTGGTGCGTGGGTCGGCTGTGTACAGCCCGTCAATGTCGGAGAGCAGCACAAGCTGGTCCGCATCGGTCATCTGCGCCACGCGGGCGGCAAGGCGGTCGTTGTCCCCAAAACGGATTTCGGCCGTGGCAATGGTGTCGTTTTCGTTGATGACCGGCACGCAACCCAGTTCGAGCAGGGTGTTCAGGGTTGCCCGCGCGTTCAGGTAGCGCTTGCGGTCTTCCGTATCCTCGGGGGTCAGCAGCAACTGGGCCGCCGTAAGCCCATGGGCGGACAGGGCATGGCTCCAGGCCTGCGCCAGGCTGATCTGGCCCACGGCGGCGGCGGCCTGTTTTTCCGCCAGCCGCAGGGGGCCTTCCGTCAGGCCCAGCGTATGCCGCGCCAGCGCAATGGCCCCGGAGGAGACAACGCTGACGGCCACACCCTGTTTGCGCAAAACGGCAATATCCGCGGCAACGCTTGCCAGCCACTCCTGCCTTGGAGCCGCCTTGAGCGGGTCCACAACCAAAGCGCTACCAATTTTGATAACCAGCCGCTTTGCATGCAGGAGCGAAGGGCGGGGAGAGTGTGTGGTCATGGGCTATCCGTTGGGGGAGGCCCCCTCCAGCTATGGCATTGCAGATCGGGTGTTCAGGATTCGGCCTGTGCATCATCCCTGCGGGAGGCAGTTACCGTGTCCTGTAGCAGGCGTAACAGTTCTGGTACGCCCTGTCTTGTTGCGGCGGAGACCAGGAGAACAGGTGCCCCACTTGCTTTTTGCAAGGCTGCGCGGCGGGCGGATGCCTCACGCGCGGTCATGGCGTCGTTCTTGTTCAGGGCAATGATTTCGGGCTTTTCGGCCAGTCCGCCGCCATAGGCCGCCAGTTCATGGCGGATGGTGCGCCATGTGTCCACCACGTTGCCAGCCGCGCCATCAATCAGGTGCAGCAGCACCGCGCAGCGTTCCACATGGCCCAAAAAGCGGTCTCCCAGCCCTGTGCCTTCATGCGCGCCCTCGATCAGCCCGGGAATGTCCGCCACCACAAATTCTTCGGTCATGGAAAGGCGCACAACACCCAACTGGGGGTGCAGGGTGGTAAAGGGGTAGTCCGCAATTTTGGGGCGGGCTGCGGAGACAACGGACAAGAAGGTGGATTTGCCAGCATTGGGCAGGCCAACCAGCCCCACATCCGCAATCAGTTTAAGGCGCAGCCATACCCAGCGCTCCTCGCCCGGCCAGCCCTTGTCCGAGCGGCGGGGCGCACGGTTGGTGCTGCTCTTGTAGTTGGCGTTGCCGTAGCCGCCATCGCCCCCACGGCACAGGGTCACGCGCTTGCCTGCCTCGTCCAGGTCCGCCAGCAGGGTTTCGCGGTCATCATCCATGATCTGGGTGCCAATGGGCACCTTGATGACAACAGCGGGGGAGGCCGCCCCCGTGCGGTCCGAGCCCGCGCCATTGCCGCCCTTGCGGGCCCGGAAATGCTGGGTGTAGCGGAAGTCGATCAGCGTGTTCAGGTTGGGAACGGCCTCGAATATAATGTCGCCCCCACGGCCGCCATTGCCGCCGTCGGGACCACCGAACTCGACGTATTTTTCCCGACGGAAGGCTGTCACACCATCTCCACCGTCGCCTGAGCGAACGTAGATTTTAGCCTGGTCCAGAAATTTCATGACATACCTTCCGCCCCGGAACACGAAAAAGGGCCGAACCTTCCGGCCCGGCCCTGTTTTGCGTTCCAGCTACGCTAAAACGTAGGCTGGAAAAAACCAGCCTGCTTATTCGGCTGCGAGGGGCAGCGCGTCAACAGAAACGTGGACGCGGCCTTCCGCACGGCGTTCAAAACGCACATTGCCAGGAATAAGGGCGAACAGCGTGTGGTCGCGGCCAACGCCAACACCAACGCCAGCCTTTACCTTTGTGCCACGCTGGCGAATGATGATGTTGCCAGCAATAACCTGCTCGCCACCAAACTTTTTTACACCAAGGCGGCGTCCGGCGCTATCGCGCCCGTTACGGGATGAACCGCCAGCTTTTTTTTGTGCCATGACCTAAGTCCTCCGTGGTCTGACCGGCCTGTATTCCCCTTGGGGAAATCAGGCGGCGTTAATTTCCTGAATACGCAGAACGGTAACCGGCTGGCGGTGCCCGTTTTTACGGCGGCTGTTCTGCCGACGGCGCTTCTTGAAGATGATGACCTTCTTGAGGCGGTCCTGGGCGATAACGGTGGCCGTTACCTTTGCGCCAGCAACTGTGGGTGCACCAATGGTGGTGCCGCTCTCGCCACCAACGGCCAGAACGTCATCAAAGGTGATGGTGGAGCCGGCTTCGACTTCCAGCTTTTCAACCTTCAGCACCATGTTGGGCTCAACCCGGTACTGTTTGCCGCCCGTGCGGATAACTGCGAACATAAACTGTCTCTCTTTCCGATCTCTTGACCCTCGCGGCACCTTTGGCGCAGGCGAAAGATCAGCTCGCTTTTTATTCTTTGGCCGCGACTTTGCACGGCATGCTTCCATCTGCGTGGATCAGCGGGGCTTTTACTGGCAGACTCGCCGCCGCGTCAACCACGAACTTGCACACACGCCACGCGCGTGGGCGCCATGCCACACTTTTGGCCTGCCCACCCCATGCGAACAGGCCTCATAAGCCGCCCCGAAGCTGCCCAAGAACTGCCCCGGCGCTGCCCGGGAAGTTGCCCGGGAGCCGCCCCGCCATGCGGGTTCAGCCCCGTGGGCGGATTTTGCGGGCCAGCTTCCGTACTTCCCGCCATGCCTGCATGCCCAGGCCACGGGCGGACAGGTCCGTATATTTTACGTCAATCAGTGTTACGTCCCCCACGGCTGCGAGCGTATGCATGCCCTCTGTATAAGGTGCGTAGCTTGCGGGCCTGCGTATGGCGGAGCCCGCGCGGGTGCGAACCCGCTGTGGCGTCAGCTCATCAAAAATCAGGGGGCGGATGGCTCCGCCATAGGTGTGGGTGCAGTCCTGCACGGGCAGGACAACCTTGCCGCCAAGCACGCAGGGGGTGCCGCCGGGGCGGGTGCTGGCATTGTCCAGCCGCACGGGGTTGGCGTGGTGGCGCTCCCATGGGCCGGTCAGGGTTTTGGCATAGGCAAGGTGGAGCTCGCCCACTGGGGCTGCGGGGCGGCGGGCCGGTGTGTAGAACAGCCACCACAACCCGTCATGGAAAAAGGGGGTGGCATCCACGGCAATGTCCTCGCCAAGGGGAATAACGGCGGCTTCCTCCCACTGGTCGGGAAAGCGGGTGGCGCGGTACAGGGTGAGCCTGCCGGAGTGGTGGGCCTCGGGGAGCATCCAGGTCTGCCCGTCCGCCTCGAACACATACGGGTAGGAGAGGTGCCATGGTGTTTGCAGCGCCTTGCGCTGCTCAAGCAGGGTAAAGGCGGCATCGTAGATAAACACGTCTATGGAGCCCACGCGCACGCGGTGGTCGTAATCCTCCACAAACACATGCAGCCTGCCATCGCGCCACAGGCCAAACGGGTCCGCGCGAAAACAGAAGCGGCGCATGGGAGGTGTCCAGACAACTGGCAGGCCTTCGAGCGAGCCCCGCTCAAGAATGGTATGGAGGGGGCTGTTCACAACCCCGACGCGCCAGATGTCTTTTCGTAATCCCATGAGGTGGTTCCTTGGTTGTCTGCTCTGGTGGCGTGGGCTGCCTAGGAGTGGGCCGCCGCCCTGGCCGTCCGGCCCGCGTCTAGTCCACGGGTTTTGTCTGTGTGACCTTGAGGTTGAGCTGGCGCAGGACGGGTAGCGCGCAGACAACAAACATCATCAGCGATGCCAGAAGGGTTTCCAGTGAGGCGCCCTTGATGCCGCCAAACTCCATGAAAACAAACAGAAGCGGAAAATAAAGGCACATCACAATAACCCGCCAGCGCAGGAGTATGGAAATCCGCCCGATCATGACAAGGAACGGCTCAAGCGGGATTAGGCAGATATCCAGCAAGGACCCGCCCACAAGCAGCAGGAGTATGGTCTGCTGGCCCGGCCATACGTCATGCAGCATGTAGGAGAACAGGCGGTTCCCAACTGTTGCCGTCAGGACAAGGGAGAGTGCCGAAAAAACAAGGATAAGACCGAATATCTTGAAGATAACCCCACGGATGCCCTTCCAGTCCTGTGCATCACGCATGCGGATGAACTCGGGGTAGAGGGTGGGGATCATCATTTGCGCCGGTTTGGCCAGCCCATTGCTGATCTGGCGCGCCACCTTGTACACGGCGGCTTCACTCGCCCCCAGCCGACCCCCGATGAGCAGCGTGGCCCCTTGTGAAAAAAAGGATTCCAGAACCTGGTTCACACTTGTCTTGACCGTATAGGCCCATATACCCTGAACAGGGGTTCTGGCCCACAAAATGCGCGAAAGGGAGGGAAAGCCCCCTGTCTGTTTTTTAACAAGGTAAAACCCTGCGCAACTGCATGATGCGAACATGGTCAACTGGGTTAATGACCAGACAAGCAGGAAATAGCCAATGCCAAAATGGTAGACAAAGCCGATGCCCGTGCCGCCGGTGCGCACGCAGGTTGTTAAGAATTCATAGACAGGGACCAGCTTGAAGCGGTTGGACAGCCGCAGCATGCCTGTTGACCAGCCGGTGTTCATGCAAAAAATGGTGAGCATGCACAAGGCGGCGTCAAGCTGGACCTGCGGGCTCCACCCCATAAAGGAGCCACCGAGCAGGGCAACGCCGCCAAGCCCCGTAACCACCCCGACCAGGCCACTGACGAAGTCCGCCCGGATGCAGAAGATGAGCACGTCGTTAAATCGGTCAAACTGCTTTTGCTCAAAAAAGCCGGTGCCATAATGCAAAAGGGACTGCCATGACTGCAGGTGCGTGATATCGCACACCATGGCGGCAAAGGTGATGACAAGCAGCATCACGCCAAAATCCTGCAGGCCCAGTGTCTGGGCCGCCCAGGCGACATACACAAAGCTGCATACTGCGTTGACCACGCGGCTGGCAATCAGGATGCCGGTATTCCCCAGAATACGAACAAAAACAGAATGTGGGCTGTGGTCCATGCAATCTCACACATTAAAGGCCTGACGGGCGGCTTTTACACCAATTGGCGATGTGTGGAAAATAAGGCCCGCCTTTGCAGACCCACCCGTGAAGAGACAGATATGGTTTGTTAAAGCCGCATGCGCGCAGTGTATTGGTGCGCAGTTGATGGGGGTTTTGGAAAGGTGTGGGTGCCGGGTATTGTCTGCAAGCCACAAGATTATACATCTATAGTGAGAGTATTGAAATATTTAGTCAGGGCGACATAAACCGCCGGAACATAAAAATAAATTTAAATTTATTTTTCGTGGTTGCACGGTGTGTGTGCGGAATATAGGTAGGATTTGTTTTTGTTGTTCTATACAAAACATTCATGAAACAGACATGTTTGTGAAAGTCAGGAATTTTAGGATCCAATCTGAAAATAAAGATGCCGGTAATGGATTTTTGCGCAAGCCAACAACTTTTTAAAATAGGCGTTGTTCTTCGGGATTTCAGGCTCGGGGGGAGCGAGCGTGTCGCTATTGGTCTTGCTAATTACTGGAGTGGTCTGGGTTTTTTTGTAATTGTATTCGTCGGGCGTGGCGGGGGCGAAATGCGCGAGCTCCTTCGGTCCGGTATTGTTGTTCATTCCGCGTCCATTCCAGCAGGTGTGCCTGACAGGCTTCTGGGTGAAAAAACAGCCCGGGCCGCAAGGCAGTACTTCCAGGCCAACCCCGTGCAGGCGTGTTATGTGCCAGGCAATGGACACTGGCCTGTTACGCGGCGTCTTGCGCAACTGCCAGGGCCGGTTCGGCCGGTTCTTGTCTCACAGGTCAGTTCGCCTATTTTCAGGCAGGGACGCACCCCGTTTTCGCAGTGGCTTTATAATAAGCGCATGCGGTTTCTGCTGCGCAAAAGCGACCATGTTGTCGCGGTCAGCCACGCGCTGGCGCAGGACGCGCAAACAGTGCTGACGCGGCGTGATGTCAAGGTTATTCCCTTGCCGGTGGTATGGGAGGAGCAGGACCTTGTGCCCGTGCCAGAGGATGGCGCGCTGAACATTCTGGCCGCAGGCAGGCTGGTGCCGATCAAAGGGTTTGATGTGCTGGTCAGGGCGATCGCCCTTGTTAAAAAACAGTGCCCGACGGTGCGGCTGACCATTTGTGGGGAAGGGCCGGAGCGGGCAAAGCTGGAAGGCCTGATAAACGCGCTTGACCTGCAGGATAACGTGGAACTGGTGGGGTATGTTCCGTGCATCCGCCCATGGCTGGATGCGTGTCGCATGTTTGTGCTGTCATCCTATGCCGAAAGCTACGGCGCTGTTCTGGTTGAGGCTCTGGCCGCGGGGCGGCAGATTGTCAGCACCCGTTGTACCCCGGCCCTGCATGACCTGATGCAGGCTCCGTGGGTGGGGGAGGCCGTATCCGTGGGGGACCCCTGCGCTCTGGCCGACGCCATTGTGCGTTTGCACGGAGCGCCTGCTCCCTCGTGTGAAAAACTGGCTGAGAGCGTGCGCTCTTTCCACCTGGCGCATGGCGGCGAACATTATCTGTCCTTGCTGGCGTCCGGGCTGAAGGGGAAGGCTGTATAAGCCGCGTTTTTGGCCCTGTGCCCCGGTATGGAACACTCTGGCCCGGTTTGGGAATTCAGGCCGTGCACAGAATGGGGATTGGTTTAAGCCGCTGATTGATGATAGTAAAACTCATTCTTAAAAGGTTGCAGGGCCGCATTGCCCTGTAAAGGGCGCTTTGTGTCCGGGTATGTAGGGTCGCATGGCATGCGCGTTGGGTTTCTCATTCAGCACATCAATGGTTTGGGCGGGACTGAACGGACCGCCTGCGCCGTTATGAACGGGCTGGTCGAGCATGCGAGCGTGTCCCTGATCGAGCTATACTCCCAAGGCCCGGCGGCATACGGCCTGGACCCGCGGGTGCGGACTGTATCACTTTTTACCACGCATGTGTCCATGCTTAGTCATTGGGTAAGCCTGGTCTGGCGTTGCTACCGGCAGATCCGCGCGTTACGGCTTGACGCCCTGGTCGTGGTGGAAAGCACGCATGCCCTTTATGGTGTTGCCGCCTGCCGCCTGGCCGGTATTCGTTGCATTGTATGGGAGCATTTCAACTGCAACGTGGACATGGGCAAGCGCAAGCGCCGTTGGGGCCGCTGGATTGCCGCACGCTGGGCGGATGACATTGTCACCCTGACGAACCGGGACATAACGCTGTGGCGCCAAAAGCTGGCCCCCAAAGCCAGGCTGGTCTGTATTCCCAATATGGTGCCAGCGTTACCCCCGGTGTGCTACAACCCGGACGCGCACCATGTGGTGGCCATTGGCCGGTTGACGCACCAGAAGGGGTTTGACCGGCTGCTGGCGGTCTGGGAGACAATCATACAGGACAAGCGGGCCAGGGACTGGGTGTTGCAGATCATAGGGTCCGGCCCGGACTTGGATAAACTCGCCCACAGGGCCTCATCTCTTGCAAATGTGCAGTTCCTGCCTGCCCAGAATGATGTAAGTGCCGTGTATGCACGCACCGCTATTCTGGTTTCGACCTCACGTTACGAAGGGCTGCCCATGGTCATGCTCGAAGCGGAGGCGGCAGGCATCCCCATTGTTGCCTTTGACTGCGAAACAGGGCCTGCGGAAGTTATTGCTTCGGGGCAGACGGGTTTTCTTGTCCCCGATGGGGATGAGGCGGGTTTTGCCCGCGCGGTGCTCGACCTGATGCAGGACCGGGAGATGCGGATCAGCTTTTCCGGCGCGGCCAAAGCCCGCTCGGAGCTGTTCTCCCGTGATGGAATTATGAAAAAATGGAAATATCTTCTTAATATTTAAAAAGATATGATGGACGAGGGCATGGCGCAAACAGGACTATCAGGCATTGGCATAGTCATTCATGACTTCCGGTTTGGTGGGTCGGAGAGAATAGCCATCCGGCTTGCAAATTACTGGGCTGCCAACGGGTTTGCGGTTACGGTTTTTTGTGCCTCCTCCCAGGGGGAAATGCGGGGGCTTCTGTCTACCAATGTGCGGGTGGTCTGCGCTTCTCCGCCCCTGTCGCGCCATTATGGCAGCATGTACCAGCTTGGCCGCAGGGCTCGGCGGTACTTTGCCGCGCATCCGGTGGATTTTTGCTATATTCCAGGGAACTATCACTGGCGTGTCACGCACGAACTGGCCCGTTTGCCCCTGTCCCGGCGGCCTGTCCTTGTGTCACAGATCAGTTCCCTCATCTACAAGCCCGGGCGTTCACGCATCAGGCAGGTGCTGTTTAACCTGCGCATGCGCTACCTGCTGAGAAAAAGCGATCTGGTGGTCGCCATGGACAAGCTGAGCGCGAGCCAGAGCAACGCCATTTTGCACAGGACGGACACGGTGGTCATTCCCCTGCCTGCCCTGGAGGTAACGGGTGTGCCGCCCACGCCCTGCCCTGCAACAGTGTCGGTTGTGGCGGCCGGACGCCTGACCGAACAGAAGGGGTTTGATATTTTAATCAAGGCCTTCGCACGGGTGCTGCGTGTGCTCCCCCAGGCGCGGTTGACCATTTGCGGGGAAGGGGAGGAAAGGCCCGCCCTGGAACAGCTGATACGCAGGCACAAGCTGGAAAGTAGTGTAACGCTGGTTGGCTATGTGGATGATATTCGGCCGTATCTGGACAAAAACGCTGTTTTTGTCCTCTCCTCCCGCCGGGAAGGTTATGGCGCCGTTCTGCTCGAAGCGCTGGAAGCCGGGCGTTATGCGGTAACAACGGACTGCACCCCAGCCGTGTATGATATTTTTGACGATGGTGTCTGCGGCACGGTCGTGCCCCCCAACAATCCGCAGGCTCTGGCCGAGGGGCTTGTTCAGGCCCTGCGGGACAGGAAGGACATTACGCAACTGGTGGCTGAGCGTGTTGCCCGGTTCCGCATCAATGTTGGCGCGCAAATGTATATTGCCGCGGTGGAAAACAAAATGCGCGCCAGACGGGCGTAAACGGCGGGGCCTGGGACCTTGCGGCCTTGGCAGGCCAGTGGGGGGCTGTGTTGCCTATTGCCGGTGGGAGGCCACAATCCGCTCAACACGGGCAAGTATGGCGCGCCCCGTCTGGTCAAAGCGCTTGGCGCCAAACCGGTCCAGCACGGTGTTGCGCGCGCGCAGGCCCATGTCCGCCAGATGCTCGGGGTGTTGGAGCAGGTCATGCAGGGCGCTGGTCAGGGCCTCCACATTCTGCGGGGGCACAATGCGCCCGGTCTGGGGGGTTATGGTGGATGGCATCTCCCCCGCCCTGGAGGCCACAACAGGCAGTGCCGCCAGCATGGCCTCGTGCGCGGCCAGGCAGAATCCCTCCCACAGGGAGGGCTGCACATACAGGTGCAGGTGCGCCAGAAAGCCGGACGGGTTTTTGACATGCCCCAGAATACGCACAGGCAGGTTGCCCTTGGCTATCAGCCCTTCCAGTTTTGCGCGTTCTTCCCCTTCGCCTGCAATCAGCACTTCAAACGGTGGCAGGTCGGTGCAGGACTGAAGCCTGGCAATGGCCGCGCACAGGATGTCGTACCCTTTTACGGGGTGCAGCCGCCCCAAGGCGCCAATGCGCACGGTTGTGCCGGGTTGCCACGGGCTGGCGGTGGGGAAGGACGCATCCGCGCGGAATATGGGCCATTCCACAAGGTGTTCGGGGGTAATGCCCAGTGTCTGGCGTGTCTGCTCCGCAACGCAGGATGAATCCGCCACCCACAGCGCGCTTTTATTTTTGAACCGCCTGAGCAAAAAGGCGTTAAAAGGCTTCAGCCGTGCTGAATGTTGCCAGCTTACAACCGGCACATGGCGCCATTGCCCCACAATCTGGCCCAGAAGTGTTGCCCGGCTGAGGGATGTCCACAAAACATCCGGCCTGTAAGCGCGCATCTGCCTGTTCAGCCAGTACAGGGCGGCGCCATGGTCCTTGCGGGCGCCAGGGCGGATATGCACGGTAAGGCCCGCATTGTGCATTGGCTCCACGGCCAGCCCGTCCCTGCGGGTGAGGGCGAACACCTCCACATGGTGCCCGGCATCGCGCATGACCCGCGTTATGGCTGGAACAGGTGAGGCCGCGCCGCCGCCCTCAACAGAGTTTATGACATATGCGATTTTCATTGCCGCAAGTTTTGCACAGATCGGCCCAATAGGCGAGGGAGGAAGCCCCCTCCGCCGGGCCGGGTCTGCCCGACCTCAGGTGGATTTTTGTAAAAAGCGCACAATGGCGTCCGCAGCACCGGGGGATGTCGGGCCTTGCTCATAATGTTCAAAGGTTTCCGCGACATAGGCGCGTTGTTTGTCCGCGAATTCATCCTGCCGTGCAAAAGCCAGGGGGAGGGCTTTTTTCAGGTCCGCCGGGTTGTCAATAACCTGCCCCAGCGTCCAGAAGCGGTAGTCCTTGTTGTTCTGCCAGACTGCGTGGTGGGCGTTGAGAAAAATGCAGGGCCGGGGGCGAATAAGGAATTCGGCGACCTGGCTGCTGACATCGCCCAGATAAAGGTCGGCGGCCATGGTGTAGGTCATGTCTATGCTGCTGGTGCTGCCAATATCGATCAGGATGTTGGCATGTTGGGCAAAGCGTTTGATCAGCGCCTTGCCTTTTTTCTGGTGGCTGTTGAACAGCCGGTAATGGGGGGCGCAGATCAGGTTATAGCGGTCCTGATTGGCAAAATAGGTCAGGATTGCCTCGCCAAACAGGTACCATGAGGTCAGGTTGCGCGAAAAATGGGGGTTATACAGCACAATGGGCTTGTCGTTATCAAACAGGCGCGGCGGCTGTTTTTGCAGGCGTTCGACAATGTCAAACTTGGCGTAGGAGCCCATGTAGTAACTGCCCGGTGTGATCAGGCGGCGCTCGAGTAATCTTTCCTCAACTTTTTTGCCGGAGAGAAGCACAAAGTCAAACCGCTTTATGTCCTTGGCAAACCCTATGGCCCTGTCCCCCGCGCCATGGCGTGTCCAGATGTAACGCGGTTTTGTAACGCCCATGCGCTTGAGGTAGAGCGATGTGCGCTCTGGCACCACAATGGCCTGGAACTGGTCAAAATAATGTCGGCTGAAAAACAGCGAGGCCAGCTTTTCAAACGGGCCGGGGCCATGGTGCTCAATCAGTTTTTTCAGCCAGAAGGGAATGGGCAGCAACTCATAGATGACCCTGGCGGACGGGTAGAGCTTGCCGAGTGAGCGCACGTAGTCCAGGTGGCGTTGGGTCAGGCAGGTGACATGTACGTCCACATCGGGGTGGCGTACCGCCATTTCAAACGCGATCGGCAGGGAGTGCAGCGTCTGGTGTGGCTGGGCGATCAGGAGAAAAACCACCTTGATTTGACGCGGCGCAGACTGGTCAGGTGAAGGGTCTTTCAGCACGTCCTGATGGGCCATGGTCATGTTCTGAAGGCGTTCCCGATGATCTGTCATGTCAAATAAAGTGGATGTACACGCTGGAATGGCAAGCACTGTCGTGCATCGCTGCTCAGGAGAAAGCGCGCAGGGCGATTAATGTCATGCAGGTGGCCCCATACCATTCAGCGTCAACAAAAACAAAAGATCGCCCGCTGACTTGCGCCAGATAGCCGCCAGCGTCAAGACGCAAACAGCCACAGGAATGGCAGGTATAAAGGCGGGAAACCTCACTTAATATGGATGCCAGACACATATTTTGACGGCATCGGCCTGGGGGGAACACTCAAATCCGGGCTTTGCAAGCCCGGGGGTAATGCAAACGGGAGCGTGGCACGCGCAGGGGAAAGGGCTGTACCCGGTTCAGCATGACCACTTGCGTATTTGCGCAAGCACACCTATAAGGCATGCCCACGGAGAGGTGCCAGAGCGGTCGAATGGGGCGGTCTCGAAAACCGTTGAGCTAGCAATAGTTCCGAGGGTTCGAATCCCTCCCTCTCCGCCACGCCACATAAGTGGTTGATTTTTCAGCGTAAAATTTTAGGCTTCCCGTTGTGTGATACACGCTTGTGGTACACACCGTGGACATGGCCACACAAGGTCCGGCCAGATATTCATGGCGGACAAGACCTTGAAGCCGATTTTGCGCTTATCGAAGAAGAATATCCGTGATGATGTCGCTCAGTCTCCCAAAGGGTGGGCGAAGAAGCATTGCCGCATTAAAACGCCCCTGCCGGTAGATGCCACGGGGGTGGGTGAGTGTTATGAAACCTTCCTTGCCGTGATAGGCCCCAATGCCGCTTTCTCTTACGCCACCGAATGGCAGATCGTCCTGGGCAATATGGAGCAGGGTGCCGTTGAGTGTCACATTTCCCGAAAGTGTGTGGTTCAGAAGCCTGTCCCGTTCCTCTCGCCTGTCTCCAAAGTAGTACAGAGCCAGGGGGTTGGGCCGGGCGTTGATGAAGCTTATTGCATCATCAAGGGTTTTGTAGGTCAGTACGGGAAGAACAGGCCCGAAAATTTCGTCCTGCATGACCGCCATCTCGGGTGTGACGTCCAGCAGCAGAACGGGTGCGAGGACATGGCTGGCCGCTGAATCGCTCCCCAACCGAATGACGCGCGCACCACGTTCGCCTGCATCGCGGACCAGGCCGTTCAATCGCGCGTAGTGATGCTGGTTGAGGATGGCGGTATAATCGCGTGAGCCAATATAGCCCCCCGGATGAAGCGTGTGTACGGCGTCCTGGTAAGCCGAGGCAAAAGTGGCTGCATCGTTTTCATGGACCAGCACGTAGTCCGGGGCGATGCAGGTCTGCCCGGCATTGATCAGCTTGCCAAATGCAATCCGTGCCGCGGCTCTGCGCATGGAAAAACCGGGTTCGATCACGGCGGGGGATTTGCCCCCCAGTTCCAGCGTGACCGGGGTCAGGTTACGGGCCGCGGCCTCGGCGACCTTCTTTCCCACCGTCGTGCTGCCTGTGAACAGGATGTGGTCGAAGGGCAAAGCCGAGAACATCGCGCCCAGTTCGGCTCCCCCCGTCACGACGGCGACCTGCTCGGGAGGGAAAATAGCCTGGACAATTTTTGCAATTACAGCCGAGGTGGCCGGTGTCAGCTCCGATGGCTTGAGCATGGCGCGGTTACCGGCGGCAATGGCCGTGGCCAGTGGCACAAGAGCGAGAGAGAGCGGATAATTCCACGGCGCGATAATGCCTACAACGCCGACCGGCTGACGCACAACCCAGGCGCGACCACACTGGAAATAGGCGGAAACGTGGCGGCGCTCCGGCTTCATCCAGTGTCCGAGGTGGCGGACCATATAATTGATCGACTGCACAAGCGGGATCAACTCGACAATGGCGCTTTCCCGCTCTGAACGCTGTCCAAAATCAGCCGTCAGGGCACGGACGATCTCCGTCCGCCGGGCTAGGATTTCAGATTTCAAAAGATGCAGATCACTCCGTCGTTTTTTCGCATCTGGCGGGCCATCATGCAAAAATGCGGTGCGTTGGCGGTCGAGAATATGGTGCAGATCCGTGGACGTTGCGTGTGTTGGAATGGTCTCGGACATAACCCCCTCCATGTTTACAGAAGAAACTTATGCAGGCAGGATATGGAGCGGAAGGGCATGGCGTCAATTAAAGTTTCTCTTGTAAACATGGATATCACGAATGAGTGAACTCAAGGATCGGCCTTATCATCATGGTGACCTGCGCCGCGCCCTGATCGGAACGGCCCTTGCCATGCTGGCGGAAGATCAGAACTGGGCCTTTACACTGCGGGAAGTGGCGCGGCGTACCGGCGTTAGCCATGCGGCCCCTTACAAGCATTTTCGGGACCGTGAGGAGCTTTTGCGGGCATTGGCCCGGATTGGTTTTGTCTGGCTTGGGCAGGCGCTGTCAGCAGCCATGACTGCGGAGCAGGCCTCTTCGCGTCAGACGTTCAGGGCAGGCGCTCTGGCCTGCATTGATTTTGCACTCCGCAACCCTGGTCTTTATCGGCTGATGTTCAGTTCCGATGCCGACAAGAAGATGGACCCGCAACTGCATGATGCGGCTATGGAAACATTCGGGATTCTTCTGAAACTTCTGGAAGAGGGGCAGCGCAATGGCAGTTTTAGAGCCGTTGCGCTCAACGCACTGGCAGCGGCCAGTTGGGCACAGGTGCATGGCCTGGCCATGCTTGCGATCAGCGGCCAGCTTCTGGAGGAAAAAGTCGGACCAGAACCAGTCTGCGCCGCATTGGATGTGCTGCTGGATGGATTGTGCCGCCCCCAGGAACCAGACAGCCATCTGGCATCCCGCCGCTGAAAGGGAAGAGCCGTGCTGTCACAGGCTAACAGGATGTCCATCCTATCCCGTATGCTTTTTTTTGTATTTGTAAGGCATATTGGCTGGTGACTATGCTGGGGAGAACCGGTTTGGTGCTCCGCGACCATTCCCGTATATGCGTGGCCTGTGATGGCGTGCGGGGAATGGTCGGTAATGGGGCGTGCCTGATGTTTTGTCAGGCACGCGTGCGGCGGGCATTTGCTCGCCTGGTATCGGGGGCTGCTGAAACGCTCAGGAGCCCGGGTTGTCAGAAGCCGATAATGGCGTCCCCACCAAAGGTGAACATGCCGTTGTTGCGGCCACCATTAAACGGTGTGGTGCTGTTGAGCGCACGGTCAAACCGGATTTCGGGGCGGAGCTGGAAGATGCGTACGTGGTGGCCCAGGTCCGGGCGGTAGGCCACGTTAAGCGAAAGGTCGCCATAGGTGGTGCCATGGCTGCTTGCGCTGGGGCCGGTCATGATCTCGGACGGACGGCCTGCAATGGCGTTCATGTAGGAGTTGTTGCCAAGGAAGGTAGCGACCATCATGTTGTTGTTGTCACGATAGATTTCACCGCGATAGTTGAAGGTGAAGTCCTTGTTGATCTTGTAGCTCAGGAAGCTGACAAAGCTTTCGGCATCCGTACCGGCAAACTGGCCGCGCGCGCCAATGCCCCGGATGCCTTCGTCATGCAGGTAGTTGAACTCGGCCGTCAGGCTCAGCTTGTCATTGACCTGATAGGTCGCGTTGATATCGTTCCAGAAACGCTGGGCGTGGTCGGCCTCATAGTGTCCACCAGCGGATGTGCGCCAGGAGTTTTCCGGCCCAACGCGGCTGAGTTCGACAATGCGCAGCTTGCCGCCAGCCAGGTTGTTCAGGTTGAAGCCGAAATACCCGGCGGGGCGGCTGTTGTTGTCCGATGAGCCAAAGGTTGTCTGGTTCCCCGTATCAATCCCGAAGGTCACGTCCAGTATGGGGGTGACATGCCAGTTGAACATTGCCCCCACGTGCTGGAACGGTACGGAATATTCGGAAGTGTAGGCCAGCGTGTAGAACGCGCGGGTGGAGGGGTCGAGCCCTTCCACGCCCATGGGGGCCTGCAGAATACCGGCCTGCATATCCAGCCCGCCAGAAGTCAGCCAGGGCAGGTGGACGTCAACATGGGCCTGTGCGGGAATAAGCTGGTAGCGTGATTTCCATTCCTGATCGGAAACACCGACAAGGTGGTAGTACCGCGCATCCGAACCATAAAGCCCTTCGAGCGTGAAGCCGACCTGGTAGGTGTTCTTGCTCGCGTCAATGGCTTTGGAGAGAGTGAACTCCGCCTGGTTCAGCTGGACCTGGTTGGCATGGTCGGCCAGAAAGTCGCCGTAGTTGTAGCCGGGGTTTGGCCGGGCCGGGTTGGCCATGATGCCGCCTTCAATCTGCCCGATCAGGGTAACGTCCGACAGCCAGTGTGACAGGTCGGAACCACCGCTGGAAAAAGCGGAAAAAGGGTGAACCTGAGCCTTTGCCGACTTGAAGGGAACGGCCACCATGACGGAGGCAACGCTAAGGGCAATGGCAAGACCTGATTTTTTTCTGGACAGATTCATTACTCAGATTCCCGCACTTTGTATTGTAGAGATATGTGCTGTTGTGGTTGTTGACTGGTTTGATAGGTAACATTCCGATATCAAAATAAAACAAAAAAAATGAAGGGTAGATATCACAGTTTCGTGATACCCACCCCGGTGTGAAGAATTTATTTACATTTAGAATGAAATATTTTTAAAAATGTAAATTTTAGCCATTTATTAAGCTTTTTATGCAAATTGTTTTGTAATTTCGGCAATGCGCGTGCCAAACGCGGTTGCCGTATCCAGCCCACCTTGCGGAATTTCGTCCACGCTGGCGTCAGACGGGCTTTGCACCAGCAGGCCCGTGGAGCCGCCAAGAGCGTTCAGGTCCGTGTTCTTGGCAGCCTTTGTATTGGAGGGCGCCATGCCAAGGCTGATCCATAGGCCACCGTGCTGCGCCGCCAGGGTTTGCAGCCATGCCAGGGTAACGCCCTTGTCGCCTGCGGGGCTTGCGCTGTTGGTAAAGCCTGCGAACAGCTTGTTCTGCCAGCCCCGCGTAAACCAGACCTTGGACGACGCATCCGCGAATTTTTTGAACTGCCAACTGGCGTTGCCCATGTAGGTGGGAGCGCCAAACACAATGGTCCTGGCTTTGGCCAGCGTGTCCCATGCGCTTTCGGGCAGGTCTCCATTGTCATCAATGGCCAGCAGTTCGGCATTGGCGCCACGGGCCAGATGTTCGGCCACCTTGCGGGTGTGGCCATAACCAGAGTGATAGACAACAACAATATCGGACATGTTCGGCAACTCCGTGTGCGTTCAGGCCGAACCGGGGGCTCGGCTTCCATGCCACGGAGCATGGCGCAGTCCGCCGTGGCCGATAAGGCGCTTTTGGGCAAAAGCATCTCGCACTACGGGTGTGAGGCTGCGAGGAGGACGGAGGGGCCGGGTCAGATCTGCTCTATGGTGGAGAAGTCGAATGTCTCCCCCCTGGGGTTTTCCCCCAGGCGGATCACCGTGGCGGAGGGCATGGCATAGGGCGGAACAGGCAGGTTATACGGCGCTGGCGCGCCTTTTTGCACGCGCCCGGCCAGATCAAACCTGGAGCCGTGGCAGGGGCAGCCATACCCGCCCGATGCTTCCGGCCCTGTGCCCTGTGGGGCGGTGTAGGCCGGTACGCAGCCCAGATGGGTGCAGATGCCAACATAAACCCCATATTCGGGCGTTATGGAGCGGTGCCAGTTGCGGGCATAGCCGGGCTGCTGGTTGGCGGTGGAGCTGGCATCCTTGAGTTGCGCGCTCAGCCCGGCATTTTGCAGGCTGGCCAGTTCCTCGGGTGTGCGGCGGATAATAAAGACCGGTTTGCCCTGCCATACGGCGACCATCTGCTGGCCGGGCGCGAGGTGGGTAATATCCACGTCCACCGGCAGGTGGGCGGCGGCGCTGTCCTGGGGTTGCAGGCTTTCCACAAATGGAATGGCGCAGGCCGCAAGGCCTGTGACCGTGCCAGCCGTGGTGACCATGCCCAGAAAGTCACGGCGGCCGGGAGCCTGTTCGGGAGCTGGGGTGGTGTCGGTCTCGCGTGTCATGGTTGGTGCGTGCTTTCCGTTTTTTTCCGCGTTTTCAGGTGTTGCCAGATTTTGCGTTTCCAGGCGACGGCCAGGGCGAGCAGCACGGCCAGATAGGCCATGACGGCCTTGCCAATGGTGTGGCGCTCATTGCGGTGCGGGTCGGACGCCCAGACCAGAAAGGTGGTGATGTCGCGCGCCTGCTGCTCCACCGTGGCGGGTGTGCCATCGGGGTACTGGACCATGCCCTCCATCAGCGGTGGGGGCATGCCAACCATGTGGCCTGTGGCCCAGTCGTTATAAAACTTGCCCGGCACCATGGGCGCATCGGCGGGTGGGGGCATGCGGTAGCCGGTCAAAAAAGCATATAGCCAGTCCGGCCCTCCGGGGTATGTCATGGCCAGGCGGGACTGGTCGGGTGGGGCAACGCCCCCCATCATGGCAGCGGCCGCGGCGTCGCTGGGGAAGGGCGAGTTCAGGTGGTCATCGGGCAGGCCGGGGCGCATGGTGGGCTGGCCTGCGGCATCCGGTGCGCCGGGCTGGGGTTTTTCTTGTGCGATCCGCGCGATCTGCTGCTGGGTCAGGCCGATGCCCGCCAGGTCGTTATAGGTCAGGTTGCGCATGCCGTGGCAGGTAGAGCAAACGTGCTGGAAAACCACAAAGCCACGTTGCAGGCTGCCCGTGTCATACTGGCCCAGCGGGCCATCAAAGCTCCATGCCTGGTGGGGAGGCGTCTTGCCTGCGTCGTTGGCCAGTGCGGTGCCCGGCAGGCCAAGAACTGCCAGCAGGCCAAGGGCTGGGCGAAGGAAAGGGCTTTGCATCAGTACTCTCCCTTATGCCGCGGTGATGGAGGGGGGAAGGGGGCGTGTCTTTTCCCTGCGGGAGGCAAGGGGGAGCAGCACCACAAAATAGCTGAAGTAATAGACCCCGGCCAGCCGCGCCACAATCAGCCATCCCCCCTGTGCGTGGTGCTTGCCCGCCACGGCCAGCAGGATAAAGGCCCCCACCAGCCCGAACAGGCCGATACGGCAAAGCGGGCGGAAGCGCATGGACCGCACGGGCGAGCGGTCCAGCCAGGGCAGGGCGAACAGGATGAGCAAGGAGGCGGCGGAGGCCACCAGCCCGCCAAATTTGGAGGGAACGGACTGGAGCAGGCCATAAAAAGGCAGGAAGTACCATTCGGGTTCAATATCGGCCGGTGTGTGCATGGGGTCGGCCGGAGTGTAGTTGTCCGCCTCGGTCAGCACGTTGGGCCAGAAGAACATCAGGGCTGCGAAGACCATGGCGAACAGCACAAGCCCGACCAGGTCCTTGCTGATGTAGTAGGGGTAGAAGGGGACGGTGTCCTGTGGGGTGCGGGCATCAATCCCCAGTGGGTTGTTGGAGCCGTTGACATGCACCATGGTGACATGCACCCCCACAACCCCGACGACCACAAATGCCAGCAGGAAGTGCAGCACAAAAAAGTGGTGCACAAACACGTCGCCCAGATGGTCCCCCCCGGCCATGATCCGTTCAAGCCCGGGGCCAATGCCGGGCACCGCCCCCACGGCCTTCGTGATCACATCCGCGCCCCAGTAGGACATCTGGCCCCACGGCAGCATGTAACCCGCAAAGGCCGTGGCCATGACCATGAGCAGCAGCACAAGCCCGCTCAGCCACAACAGTTCGCGCGGGGCCTTGTAGGAGCCGTAATACAACCCGCGGAACAGGTGTACATAAAGAGCGGCCAAAAACAGGTTGGCCCCGGTCACATGCATGGCCCGCAGCAGCCACCCGCCCGCAAGCTGGCGGTCTATGGCCTCGACCGACAAAAAGGCCCCCGCATTGGTGGGGGTGTAGTTCATGGCCAGAAAAATGCCCGTGGCCAGCATAAGCAGCAGGACAACCGTTAGAATGGCGCCAAAATTCCAAAACCCGTTCAGGTTGCGGGGCAGGCGGAAGTCAATATATTCAGCCCGGAACGCAGAAATAACAGGCAGGCGTGCCTCCACCCAACCGGCAAGGCCGGTCATGGCTGGGCGGGCGGGGGTGGTCTTGGTT
>CALCDN010000085.1 GCA_937900755.1 uncultured Acetobacter sp.
CCCCAAATCCGTGGCACCCCCCGCAGCCCCAAAAACCATGGCTCCCATTGCCGGGATTCTGGATGGCTCCAATGGTGAAACCGTGAACGTTCACGGCCACCATGCAGCCGATGGCACCGGTGCCAAATACATGAACAAGATTGTCTACCTGGGCCCGCTTGGTAACCGCGACACACTGGACACGCCTTACTCCGTCATGGGTGTTCCCCATGACGTGGTGGTCAACCAGCAGATCCGCAACATCAACGACATGGCGCAGTATCTGCCCTCTGTTCAGCTTGAAATCCGTGGTGACCCCAACACATCCCGCCCCCAGTCACGCGGGTTTGAGGCCGACGTGGTCGCCAACTCCCGCCTGGATGGGTTGAACGTGGTCTCCACCACCCCTTACCCCGCGGAATGGGTGGACAACCTGCAGGTGCTCAACGGCCTGGCCGGGGCGATGTATGGACCCGAAAACCCTGCTGGCGTGTTTGAATACACACTCAAACGGCCAACCGACCGTCGGACCGAACGCCTTTCCGTGGGGGTGGACTCCATCGGCACGCCTACGGTCAACGGTGACATTTCCGGTCGCGTTGGCAAAAACGGCTGGTTTGGCTACCGCCTGAACATGCTGCACGCCAATGGCACGGCCTATGTGCCGGGCAGCTGGGTCCGGCGTGAAATGGTCAGCGCCGACTTTGACATCCATCTGGACGACAAGACGGTTATCGAACTCGACGCCAGCCATTATACCTACGCAGAACGTGGCATGGCCCCCGGCTTTGGTATTCCTGCCGGTGGTGTTGGGGGCGCATTGCCCGAAGCGCCGGACCTTGGCAAGCGCCTGGCTCCTGACTGGAGCGGGTACAACATGGAAACCAACACCTTTCTGGCCAAGATCAAGCACGAGATCAACAAGGACTGGAGCTTTACACTGGGCGGACTGTACCAAGACGCCCTGCGGCAGTCCTTTGGTGTAACCGACACGCTCAGCACCACCCAAGGAACGGCGGGTTTTTACTCTGCGTCAACCAAGGCCGCGACCTCGGCAAACGATTTCCGTGTTGGCAGTAACATGGCGTATTTCAATGGTCGCGTTTACACCGGGCCTCTCAAGCATGACCTGGTCATTGGCACTAACGGCTACATGATGGGGAATTTCAACCCTGTCGGCGTGGCGGGCGCAGTACCTTCAGCAGGTCTGGCAATGGGGACATACAACATGTATGGAGCCGCCCCCACCAATGGGCAACAGGCTTATTATAGCAAAAAAGATTACAAATCCAGCAGCATCATGAGCCAATCCTTCATTATTGGCGATACGATCAAGATCAATAAACACTGGTCAATCATGGGGACACTGGCCTGGAGCTGGATCGACCAGAAAAGCCGCACGAATGCCACAACCGCAGTGCGCCAACTTCCTCAGACAAATGCGGCTTTCAGCCCGACCACAAGCGTACTCTATAAACCTACTGAAAACCAAACCCTCTATTTCACCTACGGTCGGTCTGTCGAGGCTGGTCCCGTTGCCACGAACAGTACCAATATTTCCAACCCGAACGCCGCATTGTCCGTTGGGCGCTCCGAGGAATATGAAGTCGGCTACAAGCTCCGTTACGAAAAAATGCAGTTTAACGTGTCCGGTTTCCGCATGACCTCCCAGTATGCCATGCCCGCTCCCGCCGCGAACAACTCCTGTGTCGCGGGCAGCAACTGTCTGGAATACGGATATTATGGAACACAGCGCAACTACGGTGTGGAAGCTCAGATTTCGGGCGAAGTTCTGCCCAACCTGTCTGTCCTTGCCGGCTTTACCTGGCTGGACGCGGAACTGATCGGCAGTCACATAGCGGCTTATAACAATAAGGAAATTGTTGGCGCGGCTCCGTTGCAGGCCAACGTGCTGCTGGATTACCGGCTGCCCTCCTCGCTTGGCTCCTTTGCGTCTGGCTGGGCCTTCAACGCCAACGTTCATTATATGGGGAACCGCGCAGCAAACATCACGAACACGCTGCACACAGGGTCATACACAACGCTTGATATGGGCACCCGTTATGCCTTCCACGTCATGAAATTCCCGTGGGTCGCACGCTTTGGGGTCAGCAACGCCACAAACGAACGCTACTGGGCATCTGTTTATACAGGCGCACCGGCCGGAACATCAGGTGCGGGATCAACCCTGTATGCAGGTCTGCCGCGTGTCTATCACTTCACTCTCTCCATGGAATTCTGATTATCCTGGCAGGGTGGACGGCTTGCGTCCGCCCTGCCATGTTTTTTCAGCCCCCCTTCCCCTGCGCGGACTACCCACGCAGGAGAAATATCACACTGAAAGTCCGTTTACACTTCAGGTGATATTTCAAACCGGGTCAGTTATCCAACTGGACTGTTCTGGCCTGCCGCTCCAGCCACTTCTGGGCAGAGACTTTACGCGATGCATCGAGCATGCGGTAAAGCGAGACCATATCCCGCTCATCGGGCGAGACAATCAGGTCAATATCCTCATGCACATAACCGGTCAAAAACACTTCGGGCTCTACATGGAGCAGTGCCGCCAGTTTGGGAATGTGCTTGCGGGCACTCCCCTCGCGCCCCGTTTCCCAGAACGCTATGGCAGGGCGGGAGACGCCAAGCGCATCGGCGACCTGCTGTTGTGTCAGTCCCGCGGTTTTACGAAGGATTTTGATCCGCTGCCCAAGTTCGATACCAGGCGAGATAACATTGTCCCGTTGAGCCATCTTAATTCCTCCATTTTACCACTGTGTGGCAGAATGTTTTTTCGGAAAAATTCGCACCACATTTAAAAATGTACAGAGTGCAGGCCGCTCTGCCTCAAATCATCAGCATGAGAAAAGCGGATAACCAATGTACCAACAAACGCCTTTTTCCAGTAATAACATACGATGCCCTGCGCGCAACAAATTACCGACTGTTAATTTTTAAAATTTTTCCATTTGACCCATGATTTTATGCGCTCCTGAATAGAAATGCAGATAATAAATCCTTAACTTTTTATTTTTTAAGTTAATAAATAAGCGGAAAGTAGAAAATATTCGTCCCCCCGCATAACGGCGGTCTTCCCCCTGCTCCCGCCACAAAATATATGACCGTTATTTGAAAATACCCCCTGCCTGCCACCCCACCGTACAAGATGGACCATGACTCGGGGCGTGTTCACCGGGATTTCTTACAAACCCCGGCGTCCACCGGCTACATCCTGCGCTCAGGCGAGGCATGCCGCAGATACTGCGCAAAAAAATTGCCAACCCCCTGCAACAGCATGACAAGCACGACCAGCACAGCCACAACGCCCACCATAACCGTGGTGTTGAACCGCTGGTATCCATAGCGGATCGCCA
>CALCDN010000086.1 GCA_937900755.1 uncultured Acetobacter sp.
CGCGCTCAGTGGCTCGTGGGCTCGGAGATGTGTATAAGAGACAGGAGCAGCCCCCGCCGTGGGGGGCTGTGCGGGGGAGGCCTGCGCTGGGGCCGCCTGCGCTGGCGCGCTTTGCGCGGGAGCCACCCCACCCGCCGCCGGGGGTGTTGCGGTGCCCGCCTGCCCTGCCGCCTGCCCTGCCACGGGTTGGCCCGCAGGCTGGCCCGCGGCCGCGCTACCGGAGGCCGGGAGCGGCACAATGGCCCCACCCGCCGGGTCGGGGTTTACAAAACGGCGGTGCAGAATAAGCACCACGCGCCGGTTGGCGGCTGAATCGGGGTCTGCCGGCACGGCGAGGTCCCGGTCCGCGCGGCCCGCCACGCTGAGAATATTCCGGTCGGGGTAGCCTGCCCTGACCAGCACCTCCCGCGCGCCATCCGCCCGCTGGGCGGACAGGGTCCAGTTGGACATGCCGTTGCCGTGCTTGGTGGCGCGGTACTGGTCGGCATCGGTGTAGCCCACAATGGAAAGCTGCTCGGGCATGGGGGCCAGCCATGCGCCAATCTGTTCCAGCATCTTGCGGCCAGCGGCGTTGGGGGTGGCCGAGGCCGTGTCGAACATGGGTGTGTTGTTGGCGTCGCGCAGTTCAATCCGAATATCATCCCGCCCAAAGGAGACGGACATGTTCTTGGCCGCTTCCTGCGTATCGGGGTTTTGCGCCACGGACTGCTCGAGCCCTTGCACCATGGTGTTGATCTTGGTCTGTTCGGCAGCAGCCGCCACGGGGTTGTCCACGCCAATGCTGCCAAGGCTTTTGCCTCCACCACTTTCCGGCCCGCCAATGGGCACAATGGCGGGGGATGCGGGGGTCAGGTGCGCCTTGAGCCCACGGGTAATGTTGTCGGGCGAGCCGCCCTCCTCCGAGCGACGCGCCGCATCCCTGGCGCCGGGCTGTTCGCCGCCGTCATCATCGGGGGCGTCCCCGTCCTTGACCTTGCGCAAGGTGGTGCCCGCCGTAAGGGGGGAGGGAGACGTTTCGAGCATGCCGTTGGAGGAGCCAAGACGGGTGTCTTTTTCCGCCATGGGGTTGAAGAACTGCGCAATACCCTTGCGCTGCTCCTCCGTTGTCGCGTTCAGCAGCCACATAACCAGGAAGAAGGCCATCATGGCCGTCATGAAATCGGCGTAAGCGATTTTCCAGGCGCCACCGTGATGGCCGCTTTCGCCCGAATCAGTGACACGCTTGATAATGATGGGGCGTTTTTTGTTATCTGGCATGTGGTGCTATTGCGACCTTAGGCGCCCTTGTGGTGAACCATGCCAACACGGCAGCCCGGCTTGCCATGGAACGCGGCGCGGCCTGCATGTGTCAGATTGATGGATGTATCCAGCCAGACTTCCCCCCCGATTTCGCGCCAGCGGCGGCAGAAGGTAAAGTCCTCGCTCTGGTAGGTTCCGGTCTGGGGGTCAATGCTGCCGTCAAACAGGGCGTGGGCGGTGCTGCCCGTCTCGCCATTGGCGGCGTCTATGCGGGTATAGGCGGTTTCGGGGTAGGCCTTGACCATGCGCTCAAGGGCTGCACGGCTGATGAGCATGAACCCCGTGCCCGCATAATGGGTTTTGACCATTGGCCCTTTTTCAATCTGCTGGTGCATGGCCTCGGTCTCGCCCACGTAGCGCAGGGAGGCGGTGTCCTGGGGTTCACCGCGCAGCATGTTTTCCTGCGTGGTCTTGTCCCAGAAGTATTCGCGGATCGGGTAGGCCCCGGCCACCACGTCCTTGTTGGCCGCCAGCAGGCGGGCCGGAGCCTCGGCCGGAAAGCCGATGTCAGCGTCGATGAACAGAAGATGCGTAGCGTCGGACAGGGTCAGGAACTTGTGCAAAAGAGTGTTGCGCGCGCGGCTGATCATGGCGTCATCCCCCAGCAGGGACAGGGTCATGGGAACCTGGAGCACACCGGCGCATGCAATGATGGATTCCATATACTCCTGCGTAACCATCCCGCCAAAGCATGGAGTTGCAATGAAAATCTTGGGGGGTTGCAGCGCTGTCTGTGGCATACGTTTTCCTAATCACTCACGAGTGCGGGGAGAAACGGGTCGTATGGTACACGATCACTGTTAGCCCCTTATGATCTGTAAGCGATAGCGGGCGCACTCCGCTTTCTCAAGGATCAAACATAAGAAAAGAGCCATTTGCCATCGTTTTTTCATGGCCGTGCGTTTTATTGCGACCAAACGATGGAACCATGCCCGGACTCACAAAAAAAACGGACGGGCACGGCGCGCCAGATCGTCCAGCTCCGCCTGCTCGCGCCGGAGTTCAAGAACACGCGCCTCCTCCTCCCGCTTGTCAAGCAGGGTCTGGGCCGCCTTGAACGCGGCGTTGGCCTGTATCAGCTCCTCGCGCACCCGAATGGAATCGTTGCGCGTCTTGCTCACCACCTTTTCGGCCCGCATCACGTTCTCCTGCGCCACGGGCAGCCACAGGCGAAAGGACTCCCGCCCCGCATCGCCCTCGGCCTCGTCACGCTCAAGCTCGATCTGGGTCAACTGCCGTTCAAGCTCGGCTATGGCGGCACTTTCGGCCGCCAGCGCGCGGGCCATGTTCGCGCGGGCCTCGTCCACCTCCGTCTTGCGTACGCGGATCAGCGCATGCAGGGAGCGGATTCTGGCTCTGCTCATGCCCGTTCAGCTACGATAACGCGCCCCGCAGGGCGTCAAAGCACTGGGGCAGGGGGGCGCACTCGCCCTTGCGCTGCTTGAGCATTTCCTCCACCGCCGGGGCCACGCGAATGGCCTCGTCCACGCGCTGGTCGTTGCCGGGGCGGTACGCGCCAAGGCGCACCATGTCCTGCATCTCGTCCCAGGTGGACAGGCAGGACCGTGCCTGGAGGACAAGCTGGTTCTCATCCTCCGTCAGGCACCCTGGCACCGTGCGCGAGAGCGAGCGCAGGACATTGACCGCCGGATAACGCCCGGACTCCGCAATGCGGCGCTCCAGCACCACGTGCCCGTCCAGAATACCGCGCACGGCGTCGGCTACGGGTTCGTTCTGGTCATCACCTTCGACCAGAACGGAGAACATGGCCGTCATCTGCCCCGCATGGCCGTGCTCATCCATCAGCCCCGGGCCTGCGCGTTCCAAAAGGCGCGGCAGTTCGGCAAACACACTGGGCGGGTAACCGCGCGTGGCCGGTGGCTCACCCGAGGACAGGCCAATCTCGCGCAAGGCCTGGCAAAAGCGGGTCACGCTATCCATGAGCATCAGCACCGACTTGCCCTGATCGCGGAAGTGCTCGGCCACGGCCATGGCCGCATAGGCCGCCTCGCGCCGCATAAGGGGGGATGTGTCGGACGTGGCCACGACCACCACGGACTTGGCCAGCCCCTCCGGCCCCAGGTCGTCCTCCACAAATTCGCGCACTTCGCGCCCACGTTCACCCACCAGCGCAATCACCGCCACATCACACGCCGTATCGCGCGCAAGCATGCCCATGAGGGTGGACTTGCCAACACCCGACCCCGCGAACAGGCCAAGGCGCTGCCCCTCGCGGCAGGTGGCGAACAGGTTGAGCGCGCGCACCCCAAGGTCTATGCGCGGGCCAAGGCGGGCACGCATGGCCGCCTCGGGCGGGGCGGCATGGAGGCGCTGGGCTGTCCCTTCGGACGGGAGCGGGCCCTTGCCGTCCATCGGCCGACCCATGGGGTCCACCACCCGGCCCTGCCACGCGGCGTTGACCATGAGCGTGCCCCCCGCCCTGCGGCGGCGCTGCTCCTGGTCATACAGCAAAAAGGTGGCGCGGCAGCCCGAGCCAATGCCCTCCAGCGAGCCAAAAGGCATGGCAATGGCAATATCTTGCTGAAAAGCCACGATTTCGGCCTGTGTCTGCCGCCCGTCCAGACCGTAAATAGTCACGCGGTCGCCCACACCTGTGAAGTCGCGCAGGCCGGACAGCGAAACCGACAGACCGGCAAGCCCCGTCACCCGCCCCTCCAGCATGCCCACCGGCACATCGTGGCGGGGGCTGGAAATAGCGCCACGCACCGCATCCAGCACGCCCGAAAGCGCGGAAACGGATGCCTCGACAGGCGAGGGAGAAAGCGGGTCCGAACTCACGTTACCAACCAAACAGATGCAGGGTTATGCCGCCCGCCCCATGGCTTATGGGCAGGGCCAGCGTGCCTAGAACAGGCTGGAATAAATATCGCCCGAGGAACTGTCGCTACTGCTGCCAAACAGGGCGAGAATACCGTCATCGCTGCTATCCCCGCCAAACAGGTCCAGCATACTGGCGGGGGTGTCTGGCGTCTGCGGGTTGATCTGCAACATGGCCAGATACTGCTCGGCATATTGCTGGATCTGCTTGGGCGTGGACAGCTTGCTCAGGTCCACCGACTTGGACAGCAGGCGCACCTGCTGGTCATAGTCCAGCGCGCCAAACTGGTCGGGGTCATAGCCCGAAACGGTTTCCGCCACCGTCAGCAGGGTCGGGTCCGACATAAGCTGCGACAGGGAGGTAATGCTGCTCATGGTCCGTGTGAAATACAGGGCGTTCCCCACGCCGTTGTCACTCAGGCCCGTGCTGTCCTCGTACTGGCGCATCTGGTAGTCGTCCAGGATGCTCTGAATTTTTGTGGCCGTGAACGGGGTGGCACTCACGCTCCCGCCATTGCTCCCCCAGACTTCAAAATCGGTGGCGAAGCTCTGCCAGGACGCATTGCCCGAAGCGCTGGCCAGTGAGGTGGAGGAGGTGGGGTCCTGCGTGAGCAGGGATGTCAGCAGCGTCATCTCGTTGCTGGAGGCATCAACCCCGTAAGCGCCTTCGACCACACTCAGCACGGCGGTGTTGGACAGCAGGGCGGACGCGGTGGTGATGGTACCTGCCGAACTTTCAAAGCTTGCCAAACCCGAACTGACCAGCGCCGTGGTGTTGGACTGGAAGCTCGCACTCAGGGACGCAACAAAGCTGGTGGACATGATGGCCCCCTGCCCGTTGTTCTGCCCCCATGCCTTGAAGGCCTCGGCAAAGGTCTGCCACGCCGTGTTGCCCGATGTCTGGGCCAGCGAGGTAGAGGAATCCGGGTCCTGGGTGAGCAGGGTCTGGACCACGGAGGGGTCGGACGCCAGGGAACCCAGGCCATAGGCCCCCAGCACAACCTGCAGGGCCGAGTCGTTGTTCAGCAGGGCGCTGACAGATGTAATGCCCGCGGCGTCGCTCTGGAAGGACGCCACGGCACTTGCCGTGCCACTGTTGATCGCGTCCGTGTATTTGGCGGCAATGGCGCTGATGGTCGCGGACGTGAACGGCGTGGAGGTGGCGGTGCCGTTGTTCTGCCCAAGGCTTTGGAAGGCCGTGGCGAAGTCCTGCCATGCGGTGCTGCCCGAAGTCTGCGCCAGCGACGTGGAGGAGGTGGGGTCCTGCGTGAGCAGGGCGGTGAGGATACTGGCGTTGTCCGTGCTGGAATCCAGCCCATAGGTGGACATGACCATGGACAGGACGGTCTGGTTGTTCAGCAGGTCGGAGGCGGAGGTCATGGTGGCGGCCTCGGCCTTGAACAAGTTGACGTCGGTGTCGAGCGTCGAATCCACCGCGATTGAGTAGCCCTGCGAAATGGTGGTCATGGTGGTGGAGGTAAACGGCGTGGCCGTGGCCGTGCCGCCATTCTTGCCCATGGACTGGAACGCGTTGGCAAACAGCAGCCATGCCGAATTGCCCGAGGTCTGGGCCAGCGATGTGGAGGAGCTGGGGTCCTGCGTGAGCAGAGCGCTCAGGACCGAGGTGTCCCCTTCCAGGGAGTCCATGCCATACGCGCTGAGCACGACATTGAGCACCGTTGTGTTGGCCAGCAGGGCGGACGCGGTGGTGATGAGGGGAGCCGCGGAGTTGAAGGTCTGAAGGTCGCTCTGGAGCGAGGTGTCCATGTCGGACTGGTATTCGTTGACAATGGACGTGATGGTGGAGGTGGTGAGCGGGCTTGTCTGCACGCTGCCCCCGCCTTCCCCCCATGTCTTGAACGCGTCCGCAAAGGCCAGCCATGTTGCGTTGCTGGCACTTTTGGCCAGCGATGTGGAGGATGAGGGGTCCTGCGTGAGCAGCTTCTTGACCAGTGCCGTGGCGGAGGAATACGAATCCATGCCATAGGCCCCGAGCACCACGTTCAGGGCCGAGTAATTGCTCATCAGCTGGTCAACGGTGGTAATGCTCGTGGCGTCCTCGGCGAACGCGGCCGATGCCTGCTTGGTGGTCACATCCGTCTGGGCATAGGTGGAGGCTGCGGTATCTTCATTTTTCAGGGCCGTCAGATACTGGCTTACCGGTGAGATACCGCTAACGCTCATCAATCCAATCCTTTACGTGCTGCGCACCAATGCCGGACCTTGCCGCCCGTGGCTCCATGAAACATGTATCTGGCATTATCATACGATTTTGCCCCCGACAAAGCCACAGGAATATGCTCCAGCCGTCTGGTGCACCGCCAAGGCTTTCCATACGCCCCACTCTGCCGTATCCTTTGCGCACCAGATTATGGTCTCGTCGTGGCGGTTATGTTGGACATGCGGTGCCAGCTCTCCATTGCGCCCCGTTTGTGATCGCATTTTTCGCTCTCGCCACCAGCAGGAACCCTCGATGTTCAAGTTTTTCATCAGCAGTGACGCCACACCGGAGCAGACCGAACGCTTTGAGCGGCTGAACAACCATGTCCCGGGCCTTGTCCGCTCCGTGGGTGTCAGCGCGCAGGGGCTGGACGTGCAGGCCATGCAGCAGATGAACCTGATCTCGGCCGAATGTCTGTTCTCGCAGTCGGCCTTTGCCGCGGCCCTGTCCCACGTGGCGTTGTGGGGCAACGTGGCCCAGCACAAAACCGCGGCCCATGTGTTTGAGAGCAACGCCGTGCTGTGCGCCAATTTTGAAGCCGAAAGCCTGCGCATTCTGGCCAGCCTGCCCCATGACTGGGACTTTGTGCTTTGGGGCAACACGCCAGGCACCGCGCTCCAGCTTGACATCCTGCCCGAGCTGGCCCTGTTCAGCGGTGCGGTGCAGCCCCCCTACTCCGCCCGTGGCGCTGCCGCGCTGAGCGAGATCAGGGTCACCTCCCTGGCCTTCCCGCTCATGGCGACACAGAACGTGAGCGGCTACGCCATTTCCCCCTCGGGGGCGCAGAAAATGATCAAGGCCTGCCTGCCCCTGACCAGCACCAGCGTGCCTACCTCCGGCTCCAAAGAAAGCGGCGCTGCCGCGCAGACGCTCCAGCAGTTGATGAGCCTGCACTACTCGACCATGAAGGCCTATGCCTGCGTGCCGCCACTGTGCATGGCGGATGCAACCGCCGCTTCCTTGTAACACGCCTCACCACGGAACCCCGCCAGATGCATACAGGCAGCACCTTACCACCCAAGGCCACCCCCCGCCCCGCAAAGCGGCTGGCGCAGGCTGTAGCCGGGCTGCTCTGCACAACACTTGCGGGGTGCATGTCCCCCGCCGCCCCGTATCTGGAAAAAGGGCGAACCCTGTCCGAGGCAGGGTTCATTGCCCACCAGGCGGATACAACCGCGCGGTACGCCATGATGAACCTGCTGCCCCCGGGGCAGTTGACCTATCGGCCCTCCTCCTCCGGCCCGATCTATCTTTACGCGGACCCGATCGGATGCGGCTGTGTGTACATGGGGTCCGAGGCCGCGTTCCAGACCCTGCGCAACATGACCGCAGCAGAAATGCGCAACAAGAAGCAGCAGCCCCCTTCGGTCGTGGAGGAACTGGCAGGCATGACGGCCGAAAACCGGCGCGACACCTTTTTGTGGGACTGGAGCGCATGGTACGCGGGTGCGGACCCCGCAGGGGACCAGCCCCGCAAGGTCCTGGGTGGTTACTGGTAAGCCTGCAACCGCACGACGACGAGACGAAAGGCGGCGGCGCGCCTAGACGTTGCGTTGCCTAGACGTCGCTCCGCAGGGCCAGTGCGCTGTTATGGGTTTCCACCGCGTAGCCACCGGACGCGCCGTAGCCCATGCGCAGTTCCTGCGCCGCGTCATCCAGCACAAGCTTGATAAGCGTGCCCTGTGCCGCAATCGCACTTTGCAGCAGTTCATCATTGACGCGCACAAGCCGGTTGAAAGTCTTGACGGCCACTTCCATTTCCGGGCTGACACGGGTGCCACGCTGTTCCGCCGTAAGCGGCTTGGCCTGCGTGGTCGGGAGCAGTTTGCGCAGGAGCCGCATAAGCTCGCGCTTGCGGGGCAACAGTTTTTCCACATCCTGCCACTGGCCGGATGTCAGCAGTGCGTTTTCCTGCTCCAGCAACGCGCTGACGGCCTCAAAGGCCTGGAACAGGCGGCCTTGCAGGTCTTCGGGCTGATCGGTCATGACTGGCCCTTTTGCTGCTGCGCTGTTTCCTGCATGGCCAGCATCTGGCGGTAAACACTGTCCGCCAGACCAATGCCGCCACTATTGGCAATCTGCTTGCCCATTTCGAGCACCTGCAACGACCGGAACTGGGACTCGGCGGCCCCACCGCCAAACAGGCCGTTGGCGGTATCCACCGTATCAAACATCGGCTGAAGCATTTCGCCTATGGTCATGCCCTCGAACTCGATGGCGGACTTGCGAATTTTTTCCAGTTCCGCCGCATTCAGCCCCGACTGGGTGGAGGCGGCGTTCTGCGCACTGGCAATCTGGGCCGCGCTCACATTGGCTACTGCGCTCATGCTCTGCCTACCTTACTTCCAGATCGGCCTGCAAGGCGCCATCGGCCTTGATCGCCTGCAAAATACCAATCATGTCGCGTGGGCCCATGCCCAGCGCGTTCATGCCCGCCACAAGGCTGGCCAGTGTTGGCCCCTCGCGCAAGATGCCCAGCCTGTGCGAACTGTCCGTGCTCACATTGGCCTGTGTCCGGGGCACCACGGCGGTCACACCGTTGGAAAAGGGCGCGGGCTGGACCACCTGCGGGGTTTCGGTCACCTGAATGGTCAGGTTCCCCTGCGCAATGGCCACGGTGCTGATGCGCACGCTGTCCCCCATGACAATGGTGCCGCTGGCCTCATCCACCACAACCTTGGCCATGGTGTCGGGCTCTATCTGCAAATCGCCAATACGGTACAGGATGAGGGACGCGTTGCGCCCGGTCAGGTCCACCGCAATGGTGCGCGGGTCATCCACCTGCGCCATGTGCGCGCCAATGCTGCGGTTGATCACCTCGGCCACACGGGTTGCGGTGGTAAAGTTGGGGTTGTGGAGCGAAAGATGGACAACGCCCGTCTCACCCAGCTTGACCGGCACCTCACGTTCGACCACCCCGCCATTGGCGATATGCCCGCTGGTGGGGATGTTGCGCGTAACGGTGGCGGCCTGCCCGCCCGCGGTAAAGGCGTTGGTCACAAGCGAGCCCTGGGCCACGGCGTACACCTCGCCATCGGCGGCCTGCAGGGGGGTTACCAGCAGGGTGCCCCCGGTCAGGTCCTGCGCGTCACCCACGGCGGAAACGGTCACGTCAATCCGCCCGCCCCCGTGCGAGAACGGAGGCAGCGTGGCGGTGACCATGACGGCGGCCACGTCATGCGTCTGCAACTGGATTTCGCGGTCACGGATGTTCACGCCCAGACGGTTGAGCATGCTGATCAGTGTTTCACGCGTGAAGATGATGTTGGTCAGACGGTCGCCGGTGCCATGCAGGCCCACGACCAGCCCGTAGCCGACCAGCTGGTTGTCACGCACGCCTTCGTAATCGACAATATCCTTCACCCGCACCGTAATGGCATGGGCGGGGGAGAGAGGCACAAACACGCAGAGCATGAAAACGGCGGCCAGGAAGGCCCTGGCCCACCGTGGCGTGCCAGCCCACCGCCCCACACGGCGCAAAGAGGGTGCCGCCCCGCCACCATGCTGGCTGGCCCCGCTACCCTGCCCGTTGCTCGCCTTGCGGCGGTTCCTCATATACCTGTGTACCCCTGCTTGCCCGACCCCGGCGCAAGGCGCGGGGTCCTCCCATAGCCTTGTGCCATAAGAATAGGCATGCTGGCCATTACATTCAATGCCCATGTAACCTGCCACGGCCCCTGCCCACAAAGCCTTTTTTGCCCATGCCATGCCCGCCATGGCGCATGGGCGCGCATGCCGCGCGGGGGGCGCTGGGCCAAAGATCATGCAAAATCATGACATTAATCGGGCAACGCATGGGCCTTGGGCCAAAAACCGCCCGCCGGGGGCATTTTGCCGCACTTTGGCCAGACTTGGCATGATAGTGTGCCTGATGCATGAATCCTTGCACGATCGGGGCTGCGGGCATACAGCCGTGTAGAGCGCCACCCCGGCAGGGTCCCCTGCGCGCACGCCCTGGCGTGCATTTTTCCATGTCTGGCGCAACGCCGGAAACCGCCAAGGAGAGACGGGCCCAGCCGCCCGGGCAAACCCCGCCCCGGCCCCCGCCCAAGAGAACGCACATGACGCCACCTTGCACCCGCACCCTGCCTGCCCGTTGGCTGCTGAGCG
>CALCDN010000087.1 GCA_937900755.1 uncultured Acetobacter sp.
ACGAGATCGCTCAGTGTCTCGTGGGCTCGGAGATGTGTATAAGAGACAGTGGTTCATGCGGTCGGCCACAACATCGGCCACGGCCTGCTGGAAGGATGCGGCAAGGTCGGCGGCAAACTGGTGGGGCAGGGGGGCCTGGCCAAAAGGTGCCAGCTTTTGCGCAATGGCGGTTTTAAGCCCGGAGAACGAGAAGTCGCACCCTGGCCTGTGCAGCAGCGGGCGGGGCAGGGCTATGGCGTCCGGCCTACCCTCGCGCGCAAGTTTTTCCAGTGCGGGGCCACCGGGCCAGCCAAGGCCAAGCATTTTTGCAACCTTGTCAAATGCCTCGCCCGCCGCGTCGTCTATGGTGCCACCGAGCTTGCGGTACTGGCCCACGCCGTCCACGGCAATACACTGGCAATGCCCGCCCGAGACCAGCAAAAGCAGGTAGGGGAAGGGCGCGCCACCGGGCACAATGCCGGGCAGGCGGGCCGTCAGGGCGTGGGCTTCCACATGGTTGACCGCGATAAACGGAATATTCAGGGCCAGGGCCAGCCCCTTGGCAAAGCTTGTGCCAACAATTAGCCCACCGATCAGCCCCGGCCCGGTGCTGGCGGCGACAAAGGCGAGGTCCGTGGTGGCCAGCCCCGCGTCCGCCAGCGTGGCGTCCACCAGGCCAGGCAGGAGGGCCAGATGCGCGCGGGCGGCTATTTCTGGCACAACGCCGCCAAAATCCGCGTGCCCATCCTGTGAGACAACACGCTGGGCAAGGCAGGTGCCATCGGGGGCCAGAATGGCGCATGCGGTCTCGTCACACGAGGATTCAATGGCCAGAACCGGCCCGGCTGGCTGATGGGTGGCGGAAAGGTCACTCATGGACGCACCATAAAAAAAGCGGTATTCTTGCACGAATGCAACGGATGGGGAGGGGCGGAATGTTTTTCCGGTCGCGCAAGTTTTTCAGACCAGCCGGGCTTCATCGTATCTTGTCCTTTCTCCATTCCCGGTAATAGACACATCTTATGGATTCAGCCTACCCTTCCTCACCCGCTCTCTCTCCCGCTTTGCAGGAGCTTGCCGCGGAAGCAGCCGCACGCCAAAAAAAGGCGGGCAGTCATTCGGGGCGTCACTCCCTGCCTTTGCGCGTGGGCACGCGGGGGTCCCCGCTTGCGCTGGTCCAGACACGTGCCTTCCTGACCACATTGACGCGCTTTTGCCCCGTATTGCGGGACATGAATGCGTTTCAGGAACACCAGATCAACACCACGGGTGATCAGGTGCAAAATCGGCGTCTGGCGGAAATTGGCGGTAAGGGACTGTTTTCAAAGGAAATTCATGAGGCATTGGCCGACCGGCGGATTGATTTTGCCGTCCATAGCCTCAAGGACCTTGAAACAGCATTGCCCCCCGGCCTGGTCCTGGCCTGCACGCTCAAGCGTGAAGATGCGCGTGATGCGCTGATCCTTGGCCCCCGGCTGGAACAGTCCGACCCGGATGACCCCTACTCGGCCCTGCCGGAGGGCGCGCTGGTAGGCTGCGCCTCCGTCCGCCGCCAGGCGCAGATGCTGCATGCGCGCCCGGACCTGAAATTTGGCCTGCTGCGCGGCAACGTCCAGACCCGACTCGACAAGCTCGCTGCCCGCCAGTGTGATGCCACCCTGCTCGCACTTGCGGGGCTGCGCCGCTTGGGCATGGCCGAACGTGCGAGCATTGTGCTCCCCCCCACCGTTATGGTGCCAGCTGCGGGGCAGGGCATTGTGGGCGTGACCGTGCGCGAGGATGATGTTGAACTGCGCGAACTGCTTGCCGCGATTGAAGATTACGAGGCCCGCGCCGTAGCCACGGCCGAGCGTGCCCTGCTGGCGGAACTGGATGGCTCATGCCGCACGCCCATTGGCGGTTATGCCCAGTTGATCCCTGTTGTTGCGGGCGATGACCCCAAGCTGCACCTGACCGGCCTTGTCGCGCGGGAGGATGGGTCCTTCCTGCTCAAGCGGAGCATCAGTGGCGCGCCAGAGGATGCGGCAAGGCTTGGGCGTGAGCTTGGGTGTAGCCTGCGCAAGGACAGCCCGGACGACATTTTTGCGGAAACCGCATAAAACCGGGCCATAACCCATGCAACCTCCTCCGCGTGGGGTCCTTATCACCCGGCCTGAGCCGGGCCTGAGCGAGACGGCCTCCGCAGTGGCAGGGCTTGGGTGGGTGCCTGTTCTTGCTCCCGCGTTGCATGTGCGGCCGTGTCCGGTTGGGCATTTGCCACGCCAGTCCGCCGCGTTGCTGCTGACCAGCGGGCAGGCGGTCGCCATGGCAGCAAAAAGCGTACCCCTGTCCGTTCCCGTTTTTGCTGTTGGTGATCGTACCGCGCAAAAAGCCCGCCAGGCGGGTTTTGCCGCTGTGTTTAGCGCCAACGGTAATGCACAGGCGCTTGTAAACCTGCTGGTGCGGCATTGCGCGCCGCCGCAGGGCACCTTGCTGCTCTTTTCCGGTGCGGGGCAGGGGCTGGAACTGGCTGCCAGCCTGCGCGCGCACGGGTTCAGGGTTGTGCGGCGGGTAGCGTATTGCGCCGAACCCGTGGCGGGTTTGTCTGCCTCTGCCTGTCAGGCGGTGCAGGCGGGGCAGGTTGCGACCGTTCTGTTTTTTTCGGCCCGCAGTGCTCAAAGCTGGCTGCTTGGCGTGCCCCATGGCGGCATGGGCGCGCATGTGCGGGCGTTGCGCGCCATTGTTATTTCCGATGCCGTTGTCACAATTCTGCGTCAGGCTGGCTGGCAGGGGCCTGTTACGGTTGCCGCCACGCCGGATGCCCCGGCCATGCTGGTGGCCCTTGGGGCGTTGGGCACATAAAAAAACCGGCACCATGAGGATGCCGGTTTTTTTAGGACTGTCGCTATAAAGCCTGATGGGCTTATGCGTGGCCTGCCGCTTCGGGGAATTCGGCGCGGCGGCCCTGCCACAGCGCCACAAAGTCGATCGGCTGCAGCACAATGGGAGGAAAACCGCCATCGCGCGTAACATCGCTGATGATGTTGCGGGCGAAGGGGAAGATCAGGCGCGGCACTTCAACCAGCAGGATCGGCTCAACCAGTTCGGCTGGCGGGTTGGTCAGGGTCACAACGGCGGCATAAACCAGCTCGGTCAGGAATACGGTGCGTCCGGCGGGGCCATTTTCCGTTTCCGGGGCTTCCTTGGCTTCGGCCTTGATGCTGAGTGTGACCTCGTAAATCATCTGGTCATCCTGCAGGCGGTTGGCCTGCACATCAATATTCACGCCGATCTGGGGCTGGGCACGCAGGGTGGCAAAAATTTCTGCCCCAACGGGCACTTCAAAGGAAAGATCGCGCGTGTACTGGAGGTTGATGGCCAGTGGCAGGGCGGGCGGAACGGACTGGGCAGTATCGGACATTGATGACAGCTTCCTGCTCTCAAACGTATTGGGTTCCCCTAAGGCGGTAGCATGACCTGCGGGGTTAGCCAACACTCCAATCGGGGTATGCGTGGCAGGAACGGGCGTGGAGCGGCTGGCTGGCCAAAGGGGCCATTTTTATGGCGCAAGGGGCAGCCAGTCCCCGTTTTCCAGGCTTTGGCCGCTGAGTGCGAGCAAAAACCACCAGTGCGAGACCACAAGCGTTTGCCCCTGACTATCCTCGTGTCGCATCTGCTGGCGGAAGTGTTGCGCCCGTACGCCCAGGGCCTGGTCGGATTCTGGCCCGGCGGACCACCATTGTTCGGGCAGGTGGGCAAAATCCAGGTGTGGCCAGTCCTGCGCCAGCACGGTGGCGGGGGAGCCTATGTCGCACGAATACAGGC
>CALCDN010000088.1 GCA_937900755.1 uncultured Acetobacter sp.
CGGGCGCCCACAACAACCCCCCGCGCCCGGCGCACAGGCTTTAAACCCCCCGCGCGCAGGACGAGCCGGCCTCCCGGTGGGGGGTTTTTGGGTGGGCCGGCCGGGGGGGGCGGGGGGGTTGGCGCTTTGGCGCGGGCCGAGGGGTTAGTGCTCCTTGGCAAACTGTGCGAATTCGCGGACCAGCCGTTCATAAACGGGTTTTTTAAAACCAACCGAGTGGTCGGGCAAAGATGCCAGATCAACCCACATCCATGCATCAAACTCGGCAGGCAGGTGGCTGTCGAGCTGAATGTCGGCCGGTGTGCCGGTAAAGCGCAGGGCAAACCATTTCTGGGTCTGCCCACGGTAGCGCCCACCCAAGGCATGGCCGACCAGTGCTGCGGGCAGGTCATACGCAATCCACTCCGGGTGTTCGGCCAGAATGTTGACGCAGTTGGTCCCCAGTTCCTCTCCCACTTCGCGCAGGACGGCAGTGCGCGGGTCTTCCCCCTCGTCTATGCCGCCCTGCGGGCATTGCCATGTACCTTGCGTGAGCGGCCCACCCGCACCGGGCATGTCCGTGCGGCGCGCAATCAGTACGCGGCCATCGGAATTGAAAATCAGCGCACCCACGTTGGGGCGGTAGGGCAGGGTGGTCGGGTCAACTGGCATCAGCGGCGTCCGCCCATATTGGCCATCGGGTTGGAAAGGTTGACGCGCATCTGGCCGTTGCTTGCCGGTGCGGGCAGGCTTGCCGGGTCTGGTGGCAGAATAAGCTGGCTGACTGGCACCAGCGTTATCCCCACGTCCTTGAGGTGGGGCAGCCACGCCCGCAGGCAGGCGAGTGCGACAGGGCGCAAGGGACCAAGCACCCCAATGGCGCGTCCGTTCTGGCGGGCAAGCTGCTGGAGCTTGAGCAACTGGATATCGATATTCACAATATCTTCGTCGGTGTTGATGCTCACATCAGCCGTGCCAACCGCGTTGCTGTTATCAATATGGATATCGGGTGTGGCATTCAGGTAAAGCAGGCCGCGCTGGTCCAGGGTTGCCAGAATGGACCTGAATCCGCTGGAATTGGGGAACCCGCCCCCATTTTGCCCGTCAAACGCATTGGTAACCCCGACATAACCCGCCAGATGGGAGAGGGACCAGTTCAGGTTATCCATGTTCTGCTGGGCGGAGAGCATAACCCCCAGGGCCTTTGGGCCTTCGCTGTCGGCCTGGGCATCCTTGCTGCCATCCGCACCCTTGCCTGCATCGCCCTGCATGGGCAGGGAGAGCAGCAGTTCATGCTGGTGCTGGCGGGCTGCCTCCATAATGGCGTCGGGGTCCGCAACGTAAGGGGATACGGCAAGGGAAACCTGGCCAGGCAGGGCGGCAATGGCGTCCTTGGTCAGGTCCTCGGACTGGCCGACACCATCAACCAGCAACGCAACCATGGGGGAGCCGGGGGGCACGTCCACGCTCGGGGCTGCGTAAACCTGCCGGGGCAGGGCGCCGTGCGCCCCACGCCTGGGGAGCGGAAAGCCCCCCGGACCCGTGCTTTTTTCCAGAAGGCTGGCCTGTGGAGGGGGAATATTGACAAGGTGCGCCCCCGAAACCTCGGCCTTGCTCCCGTTTTCCGCCACAAGGTCAATGTCATCCCCCCCCACGATCAGGTGGGGTGGCCCCATGCCCTGAAGGACCAGGGCCAGAGCAGTGGTTGCCGCAAGGCAGCCCCCCCAAAAGCGGATGAACAACCGGCCATTGGCCGGAAGCTGCTGCCAGAGGGTGGGGTTCTGCATGGCCACTGCCTTATACCTGCTACGCGTTAGTTATGAGCCGAACAGTCGGTTTTGGCCGCTGGCTTGACCGGAGGCAGGGATGCCGTGGGGTCGGGTGCTGGCAGGCCAGCCATGGAGCGGACAACGCGCAGCCCTTCCTGGAGCTGGAAGTCCGTATTGGGTTTGTTGTATTCGAACTCCGGCCAGTTGACGGGGGGCTGGTCGGGAAT
>CALCDN010000089.1 GCA_937900755.1 uncultured Acetobacter sp.
ATCCCCTCCGCCATGACTGGAATATCAAACGCCTTGCCCAGTGCCAGCACGGCGCAGATCACGGCCGTGATTTTTGACAGAATATGGGAACGGCCGCCTTGCATGACCGACACTCTCCTTGGTTGCCTTGGGAAAATCATTCCAGTGCGCTGGAATGGTTATTTAAAGTTCATCAATGTTATTTTCGAACAAATGTAGCAGATTATAATCAAAAAATGAATAAATTTTCATTTCATTTTATCGCATAAAAAAACGCGGCCCCCGAAGGAGCCGCGCCTTTATCATCCGTCATATCCCCCGAGAAGAGGGGAATACAATCAGACGGAGTAGTACATTTCGAACTCAACCGGGTGCGGCGTGTGTTCAAAGCGATACACATCGTTCCACTTCAGGGTGATGTAGCTGTCGATCTGGTCCTTGGTGAACACACCGCCAGCAAGCAGGAACTCATGGTCAGCCGCCAGAGCTTCCAGCGCTTCACGCAGGGAGCCAGCAACCGTGGGGATCTGCTTCAGTTCTTCGGGCGGCAGGTCGTACAGGTCCTTGTCCATGGCATCGCCAGGGTGGATCTTGTTCTTGATGCCGTCCAGACCCGCCATCAGCATTGCGGAGAATGCCAGATAGGGGTTTGCCGTGGGGTCGGGGAAGCGCACTTCAACGCGCTTGGCCTTGGGGCTGGTCGCGTACGGAATACGGCACGAAGCGGAACGGTTGCGGGCGGAGTAAGCCAGCAGCACGGGTGCTTCAAAGCCCGGAATCAGGCGCTTGTAGGAGTTGGTGGACGGGTTGGTAAAGGCGTTCAGAGCCTTGGCGTGCTTGATGATACCGCCGATGTAGTACAGCGCCGTATCGGACAGGTCCGCATAACCATTGCCAGCAAAGGTGGACTTGCCGTCTTTCCAGATGGACTGGTGAACATGCATGCCCGAGCCGTTATCGCCAAAAATCGGCTTCGGCATGAACGTGGCGGTCTTGCCATAGGAGTGCGCCACGTTGTGCACACAGTATTTGTAGATCTGCATGAAGTCGGCGGAGCGGACCAGCGTTTCAAACTTGGTGCCAAGTTCGTGCTGGGACTGCGCAACTTCGTGGTGGTGCTTTTCAATGGCCAGGCCCATTTCGCCCATTGTCGCCAGCATTTCAGCGCGCAGGTCGCTTTCGCTGTCAACAGGAGCCACGGGGAAGTAGCCGCCCTTGACACCCGGACGGTGGCCCATGTTGCCTTCCGGGTAGTCCTTGAGGGACGCATCGGGGCCTTCAATGCTGTCAAGCTGGTAGGTGCCGTAGTTGGGACCCGTGCCGAACTGGACGTTATCGAAAATGAAGAACTCGGCTTCGGGGCCAAAAAAGGCCGTATCACCCAGACCGGAGGACTTCAGATACTGCTCGGCCAGCTTGGCGGTGGAGCGCGGGTCGCGGTTATAGGGCTGCCCGGTGGACGGCTCGATAATGTCGCAGAACAGGATAAGCTGCGGACGGGCGGAAAACGGGTCCATAACAGCGGACGTGGGATCGGGCAGCAGAACCATGTCGCTTTCGTTGATGGCTTTCCACCCTGCGATGGAAGACCCGTCGAACATAAAGCCGTCGGTAAAGCTGTCTTCCTCAATGGTGCTGACGTGCTGGCACGTATGCTGCCATTTGCCGTGCGTGTCCGTAAACCGCAGGTCAACCAGTTCGACCGAATGTTCCTGAATCAGCTCAAAAACCTTGGCAATTGCAGCAGCCTTGCTGTCGCCCGCCGAAGCTGTTTTCTTCACCATGCTCTCTTCACCTAAAAAGCCTGTTGTGTTCCGCACCCTGCGGAAACATGCCGTGGAATTATGGAACGCGCCCTGCCTGAACCTGCTGGCATGCAGCAGGCATCAGATTGCGTCTTCCCCTCGCTCACCCGTGCGGATTCGAACTACATCGTCCACCGGAATCACGAAAATTTTGCCATCACCGATCCGTCCGGTGCGCGCGGCCGTGGAAATGGCTTCCACAGCGCGCTCCACCATGGAAGCGGGACAGACAACCTCGATTTTCATCTTTGGAAGAAAGTCAACAATGTATTCAGCGCCGCGATAAAGCTCTGTATGGCCTTTCTGGCGTCCGAAACCCTTGGCTTCGATCACGGTAATACCCTGCAGCCCGAGCTCGTGAAGGGCTTCCTTCACTTCATCCAGCTTGAAGGGCTTTATAATGGCCTCGATCTTTTTCATCTCGCGTCGTCAACACACCGTTGCTGGACCCACAGGGGGCCTGTACTCTCTTTTGTTCTTTTGTCCGACCCGTTACAAACCTCAGGCACCAGACCCAAATACACTTGCACGGCTTGACCCATCGGGCAATCGGGTAGATGCGAATTTGTATCGGTAAAGCATTAAACAGGATTTTCATCCAGAGCGTTTCGGCTCCGCCCTCTTCTTTCTTCTTTTCCGCCTGCCGGGCAAGGGAATTTGCAATGACAAAAGCATTTAACAGGCAACTTGCCGACCTTCCTGTCACAATCTTCACAGTTATGTCCGCACTGGCCCGCCAGCATGACGCCGTGAACCTTGGGCAGGGTTTTCCTGACCAGGAAGGCCCCCAGGACATGATTCGCCTTGCCGCCGATGCCCTGCTTGACGGACAGAACCAGTATGCGCCCCTGGCAGGACTGCCCGAACTGCGCGCCGCCGTGGCGCAGGCCAATCTGCGCTTTCAGGGCATTACGGTCGATGCCGATTCGGAAATTGTCGTCACATCCGGCGCGACCGAGGCGCTGGCCGCATCCCTCATGGCCCTGATTGAACCGGGGGACGAGGTGGTGCTCATGGAACCCCTCTACGACACCTACCTGCCCGTTATCCGCCAATTGGGAGGAGTCCCCCGCATTGTGCGGCTGGAAGCGCCAGACTGGGCGTTGCCACGCCAGGCCCTGACCGATGCCTTTGGTGCGCGCACCAAGGCGATCATCCTCAACTCCCCCATGAACCCGACCGGTAAGGTGTTCACAGCCGAAGAACTGGCCTTTATCGCCACCCTTGTGCAGCGGCATGACACATTCGCCCTGTGCGACGAGGTTTACGAACACCTTGTCTTCGACACCCCCCACATCTCGCTCATGTCCCTGCCCGGCATGCGCGAGCGCTGCATACGCATTGG
>CALCDN010000090.1 GCA_937900755.1 uncultured Acetobacter sp.
GGCGGCAACCGGCCAGAACGGGGGGGGGGGCAGGGTCAGGTGCTCTGGCAGGGCATGGTATTCCAGCCCCTGCCACGTACCCAGGTTCTGCTCGATCAGGTCTGGCTCCACCGTGAGCGGGCGGGAGCCGTAGCCTGCATCCTCAATAGCCTGCGCGGTGCGCCTTGTGCGTGAGAGCGGGCTGATGAACCACTGCGCATCCTGCGGCAGGCGTTCGGCCAGCGCGCGGTACATGGGCTTTTGGGCGACCAGGCTTTCGGGGCAGAGCGGCACGTCCATACTGCCATACATGCGCATGCGGGCGTTTTCCTCCACCAGGGCGTGGCGGATCAGCCAGAAGCGGGTAATTCCGGTGGGAAGTTCAGGCCCATCGAGAAAATGGTCCTGAGAAGAGGATGAGGCTTTTTCGGCAATCATGTGTTCGCTCATTCCCCTGTTGTGGAATCAGCTTTGCCCGAGTGCAAGAGAAGAAATGCCCGGCCAGCCCTGAGCCGTGGCGGGCTGGGCCACACCTGCCCCGCAACCCTGGCTGGCGCTGCCACCATGTGCGGGGGCCGGGCCTTCAAGGTCTGCAAGGTCCGGCCAGTAATGCAGGATCAGCCCCAGCTTGGCCAGCATCCGCGCCACGGGGTGGTCTGGCGTGGCCGTCTGCCCGTCCTCCACCGTGCCGCACAGCCCCCCCGTGCCCGAGACATGCCGCGCGGAGGCCGAAACACGCAGTGCCCCCATGCCTTCTTCCCCGCCCTCCGCCGTTGCTATGGCAACAGGCTGGCCCACATGGCACGGCAGGGCCGCAAGTGCGCGCTCCGCCGCGCCCGCGCCCGCGGGCAGGTGGGCTGTCAGGTCCGCCAGCAGCAGACCGTGCAGCCGCCTTGCCTGCGCAAGATCAAGCACGCCGCCATGAGCCAGCACGGCAAACGCAAAAATACTGGGCAGGCTGTCCCATTCCTCGGGCTGGACGGGCTGTGGCGCCGAAGGCAGGAGCCGCACAAATGGGCACGCACCCAAAGCTGCCTCCGCCGCCACCATAAACTGGTGCAGCCGGGTGTATTTTTGCCCGTCCCCCACGGCGGCAAACGCCGCCATTTCGGCCCGGGCTCCACTCCAGCGCAGGAACAGGCCCGCGTTCAGCCCCGTGGGCAGGATGCGGGTTGCAGGCAGGTCCGGCCATTCGGCCCGCGTGGCATACGCCGCCAGACCGGCGGGCAGGCTGTTCTGGCGTAGGCGCTCAAGCCATGCATCGGGCAGGAACAGCGCACCGCTGAAGGGAGGGCCGGTAAAAAACTTGGACCCCGTCACCATGACCGCCCAGCCCCAGTCCATGTACTGGCGCACATGGTGTGGCCGCAGCCGGGCCTGGCAGGCATCCACCAGAACGTCCACCTTGCCCGGGTGCAGCGCGCACAGGGCCCGGACCCTGCTGGCGGGCAATACCAGCTGCCCGGTTTTGGAAACATGCAACAGGTATAGCAGCACACGCCGCCCCTCCCGCACGGCGCGGGCCATATGCTGCGCGCAGGCCGCGAACAGCGCGTCGTCCGGTACACGCTCCCCCCCCTTGCCCCGCAAGGGCAGGGTGACATGCTCCGCATCCTGCGCGAACCCGTTTATGGCCACGCCCTTGCACACGGCGTGCCCGCGCGCGGTACGGCTGGCAAAGTGGCGGCCACATGTGGCCAGCGGCACCCCGCTGCCTGTTTCCTCCGCGCCGGGCAGAATGGTCGTAAGCCGGGGGGTGGCCAGGCCCATCAATGCCGTGGCGGCCAGGGCGCAATCGGTCCCTGATGGGGCCAGCACAACCCGCGCAGGCCCATCCAGATGATAAAAGGCGGCCAGGAACGCCTTGACCTCCTCCACGGCCTTGCCCGCACCCTGCCCGTCCACCGCAAGGCGGATCAGCCCGATACCGGCCTGATGGATGGCGCGCGCGGCTGGCAAGGTGGGGGTGGAGGCCGTGGAGGAGGAAAAATCAAGCTCCCCGTAGCGGGGGAAGGACTGGCAGCCATAACGGTTGAGGCCGGTATGTGCCGCAAGGTCCAGCCGTTCGTCCCCGCCTTGCACAACCAGCCATTCCGCTGGCTGCAAGACAGGCCATGCGGAGCACGCCCAGCCGTGCAGGTCCTGCGCGTCCACCCCGTGCGGGCGCAGTGCGGGGGCGACAAAAAAGGCCACGTCCGCAACACACCGCGCCAGGTCGGGGGCGGAAGGCACCTCCCTGCCCACCAGGGCCGCCCCCCATGAGCAGGGCATGGGTTCTGCCCGCCCGGCCGGGCAGAACGGGCCTGTACGCCATGCGCAGGCCGTAACCCTTGCCGCAGCCAGCAACAGGCGCGCCATGGGTTGCGCGGCCGCGCCCCCCTCCGGCACTCCACCATGCTCCCCCGCGCGGACAAGGGCTGCCACCTCCAGCGCCAGCCGGGCGGAAAACCAGGCCGTGGCGGGCTCTACCCGCCCCGGAGCACACAGGACCACCCCATCGGGCTGGACACAGACGGGTCGTTCAAAAGAGGGATGTGGCACAACGGAGCAAGGGGCCAGCATATGCCGCAGGGTCGGAGAGCGCTGCACATACTGAAAAACATCGGTCAAATTACTTGCGTCCATCTACTCGGCATACCCCGGAGCGGAAAATAAACAAAAACAGACATCCGCAGCGCGGTCGGGCCTGCAAACCCTGAATTTTCATCACACCCATGCAGCCCCGCCCCTGACTGCGTGGTCCCTTACCGCACGCCCCGGCAGGGGAGCGGAGCATACGCGCCCACCCCTTGGGGCCTGCGGGTGTAGCCCCCTATATTGTCGATCCACCGCGTCTGAACAAGCGGCACACGCTCCACTCCCCCATGTCCGCCACGCCGGGTTGGCATGCCGCACACCATCCATGCCGGTCTTTACAACCCGGAATCTTCTGCAAAGGATGCGGTTCGCAAGACTCCACAGGGCTGCTAAGAAGGTCAGGTAGTCACCCTCTTAATAATCTCCCCGCGCGCGATTCCTGCCCCTTTCCGCAGGGCGCAGAGCGCGGCTTCTGGAGTCAGGACCGGCACCCTTGGCGCGCACAAGCCCCTTAAATACCACCAGTTCCCCCACGCCCCACAAAAGTACCCTGCGCCTGCGCATGGAAGAGGCCGGGGGTGTTGGGCTGTGCATCCTGGCCTGCGCCCTGCTGGCGGCCCTGCTGACCTACAACCCGACCGACCCGTCCTTTAACACCGCCACCAACCAGCCGCCGACCAACCTGCTGGGCACCACGGGCGCGTTCATGGCCGACACGCTGCTACAGGGAATCGGGCTTGGGGCCACCGTGCCCGTGCTGATTCTCATGGCATGGGGGTGGCGCTTCATGAGCCACCGCCTGCTCGGCCACGAAACATGGATGACCTTTGGCATGCGCCTGGCCGCCATTTTGTGCCTGCTCCCGGTATCGGGCGCATTACTGGCGGCCATTCCGCAACTGTTTACAGCACTCCCCACCCCTGAATGGCCCACACAGGCCGGTATTGGCGGGGGTATTGGCCATTCCATCGCCCAGACCTCCATCGCCGCGGGCATGGCTGCCATCGGGCCTGCGGGGGGGATGGTCATCTGGCTTCTGGGCGGGTTGCTCGCGGGGCTCCTGCTCGCACTGGCCACCGGCCTGCGACGGGGGGAAGGGTTTGCCAGCTGGCGGGCGTT